>CAZQYK010000630.1:0-3229 GCA_964597285.1 uncultured Spirochaetales bacterium | reverse complement strand
CGACCGGGCCACCGAGCTCGTCGAGGCCGCCCTCGAGCACGGGGGGCGAGAACAGGAACGCGCCCGGCTCGACGCGCTCGAGCGCAAGATCCGCCGGCTGGGCGAGCTCTTCGCCGATGAGGAGTGCGACGTCTCGGCGGCGCGGCTGCGCCGCGAGCTGCGGGACCTGCGCGCCCAGCGCCGCGAGCTCCGGGAGCGCCTGGCCGCCACCGAGCGATCGACGCTCGACCCGCAGGCGATCCGCGCGCGCCTGGCCGAGTTCGCCGCGGACGTGCGCTCCGGCCTCGCCTCGGACCCGGACCACGGCCGCGACGTGCTGCTCGCGCTCCTGGCGGCCGACGAGCGCGGGCGCCAGCGGCTCGACGTGATCGCCGACCCGGAGGCCCCGGGCGGCTACCGGATCGAGGGGACGCTGCGAGTGCCGATCGCGCTGAACGCGGCGGCGGCGGACGCGGGAGACGCCGGCCAGGTTGTGCCCGACCGGCGCCTCCGCACGCGAGTGGTAGCGGGGGAGGGATTTGAACCCCCGACCTCCGGGTTATGAGCCCGACGAGCTACCAGACTGCTCTACCCCGCAACGAGCCGGGCGATGTGGATAGCGCGGCTCCGGTCTCTGTCAACGTTCCGTAGGGTTGCGGCGCTGCTGCGCAGCGGGGCGGCCTCTCGCGGGCGCTGGCGGCGCTGCCGGCTCGCGCGCGTGCAGCGCGCGGGCAGCGGGGCGGGGCAAGCCGGCGCGCGAGCTGCGAAAGCACCTCGCGAAATGACTCCAACTAGTTGAAAAATATCTAGTTTTATGAGACACCTTCGCGGCCCGCCGACCACTCAAGGGCCGTGGAGGTCTCTCTCATGACGCTCATCCCGAACCGGACTTCGCTCACCGCGCTCGCCCTCGCCGCAGCGCTCTTCGCGCCGGCCGCAGTGCAGGCCGACGTCTTCGGCTGGCGAACCGAGGACGGCGTCTTCGCGTACACCGACGACCGCGACAAGATCCCGGCGCGCTACGCCGACGAGGCCGTCGTCGTGCGCGACACCGGGCTGCGCAGCTACCCGCGCCTGACGCGCGAGGACAGCGAGACGACGCGCGTGGTCGCCGAGCGCCTCCAGAAGCGCCTCGACTACCTGCGCCAGGTGAACGCGCCCACCGTCGTCGAGGCTCCCGCCGCCGCCGCCGCGCCCGCCGCGGCCGGTCGTACGACGGTCACGGTCGCGACCGGTGACCCGCGCGTGCCGACGCTCGACGTGCACACCGACGACTCCGCCGGTCCGGTCATCGTCGAGCCGCTGCTCACGCGCTACTCGGACCAGGCGCGCACGCGCCGCACGACCGTCGTGAAGCAGGGCGACCGCACGCTCGCGCTCGTCAAGGGCCGCTCGCACCACTACGACGTGAACGAGGACATCCACGACGAGGCGGCGCTCGAGCAGGGGCGCTGATCGCCCCGGCCCGCGCACCCCGAGCCGACTACGCCGCGCCGCCCCCGGGCGGCGCGGCAGCCCCGCGGCCGATCTCGTAGACGTAGTCGTCGATCCATTGCGCGAGGTCGCGGTCGAGCTTCAGGAACTGGAGTCCCATGCCCGGCGTCAGCTCCGCGGCCTGCGGCCGGCGCCAGACGACGCGCGCGGTCGGCGCGACGGTGCGGCCGGTGTCGGGCACCGCGAACTCGAGCGCGATCTCGGTGTCGGGCTCGATGTCGCGCTCGGCCTCGACGAACATCCCGCCGCGCGACACGTTGCGCGACCAGCCCCAGGTCTCGCCGTCGCTCGTCGACAGGCGCACCTCGGTCTCGAGCGGCACGCGCTCGAGGCTGCGGACCGTCGTGCGCAGGATGCGGTTCACCGCCTGGAGCAAGAGCGAGCGCTGGAGCGGCTTCTCGACCACGGCGTCGGCGCCGGCGAGCACCGCGAGCTCGTGCTCCTCGGCGGCGCCGCTCGTCACGAGCACCACCGGCAGCCGGCGCAGGTCCGGGTCGTGGCGGATCTCGCGGCACAGCGCGTCGCCGTGCATCTCCTGCATCCACAGGTCGGTGACGATCAGGTCGGGCCGCTCGAGGCGCGCGCGCTCGAGCGCCTGGGGCCCGTCGCTCGCGGTGATCACGTTGCCGTAGCGGCCGAGGAAGACCGTCTCCATCTCGCGGAACATCGGCGCGTCGTCGACGACGAGGATCTTGCGCTTCGCATCGAGCGCGTCGCCAGCCGCGGCCGCGCTCGCCCCCCGACGCGGCGTCGCCGCGCTCACCGCTCGACCCGAGCGCCCATCTCGCCGATCAGCAGCGCGAGCTGCGGATGGACGTGCCAGCGGTTGCCGAGCCCGCCGTCGCGCACCCAGATCTGGCGGTCGTGCACGCGGCGCTCGAGGTAGTGGGGCAGCACGTAGCCGTGGTAGCTGACGACCACCTCGGCGCGCGCGAGCTCTTCGACCTCGACGTCGAGGTCGCCGATCTCGTAGTCGGTGAAGCGGATCGACTCGAACGCGTCGGCGAGCGCGAGGAAGTCGTCGCGCTCCTCGGGCGCGACGTAGCGCGCGGCCTTCTCGAGATCGCCCCAGCGGATCGCCTCGGTGTAGCGCTTCTGCGCCTCCTCGAGCGCCTCGACGCGGCCGAGCGGGTCCGACGGCGACACGCACGCGAGCGCCGCGGCGCCGGCGAGCGCGATCCAAAGCGGTGCGACGAGACGCATCGGCTCCCCCTCCGCGCCGACCCGGCGCCGGCAGCAACGACCGCAGGCCTCGGAGTCGGCTCCCATTTCCATCGGCCGGTCCGGGCCCGGGCCTGAGTGCAAGGGAGCGAAGCGAGCGCGCAGCGAGGCGAAGCCGAGCGGAGTCGAACGGTGGCCTCCGGGCTCGCAGCGGCTGGAGCGCGGATCGAGGAGCCCGCCACGGGCTCCGAGACGCGCTGTGATACCTTCGGCCGCCTTCTGCAACCCGCCGGTTCCGCGTCGCTTTCGCCTGCGCAGCGCCGGCCTCCGGAGGGCCGCCGCGTGTGGCTCGGGCTCGACATCGGCGGCACCAAGCTCGCGCTCGCCGTCGGCGACGCGCAGGGCCGCATCGCGGCGCGCCGCCGCCGGCCGCTCGCGCCGCAGGGCGACCCGCGTGCCGACGTCGACGCGATGCTCCGCGACGCGCGCGAGCTGCTCGCCGAGGCCGGCGTCGGGCCGGGCGCGCTGCGCGGCGTCGGCGTCGCGGCGCCGGGGCCGGTCGACGCGGCGCAGGGCGTCGTCGACCGGCCGCCGA
>CAZQYK010000629.1:0-19091 GCA_964597285.1 uncultured Spirochaetales bacterium | reverse complement strand
TTCGCTACTGGACGGCGCTCTCGGCGTACAAGCTCGCGATCATGCTCGAGGGCGTCTATCGGCGCTCGCTCGCCGATCCGACGCGCGGCCGCACCGACGCGATGGGCCAGACCGTGCTCCAGATCGTCCGCGACGCCCGGCAGGCCATCGGCGGCTGACGCCGCGCCCGCGACCGAAACGAGAAGAGGAGAGACAGCCGCGATGCCGAAGACGCCCCCCGGAACGAAGCTCGTCCTGCGCCCCGAGGACGACTACAACCACGCGCCCGACGCCGCGTCGAACTACAACGAGAGCATGTACTTCAGCGTCTTCGACCGCGAGGCGCGTAGCGGCGCGTGGTACCGGCTCGGCAACCGCGTGAACGAGGGCCACGCGGAGATGAGCCTGTGCTGGTACCTGCCCGACGGCCGCGTCGCGTTCATGTTCCAGCGGCCGGAGATCGCGAGCAACGAGCGGATGGACGCCGGCGGGCTGCGCTTCGAGGTCGTCGAGCCGCTCGCGCGCCACCGCGTCACCTACGAGGGCAGGGTCTGCCTGCTCGAGCGCCCGCACGAGATGGCCGACCCGCGCCGCGCGTTCCGCGAGAACCCGGTCGTGCCGGCGCGGATGGAGATCGAGCACCGCGCGGCGGGCCCGTGCCCCGGCGGCGAGCTCGTGCGCGACGACGGCGCGCCGCTGCCGGTCGACCCCGAGAAGAGCTTCGCGAAGGCCCACTTCGACCAGATGATGCACGGCGAGGGCTTCTTCGAGGCCGACGGCGTGCGCGTCGACGTGCGCGGCCAGGGCGCGCGAGACAAGAGCTGGGGCCCGCGCTACTGGCAGAGCATCGACTGGTACCGCTGGCTTCACTTCCACGTGTCGCCCGGGTGCGCGTTCGTCGCGACGGTGATCTCGAAGCCGGACGGCGGGCATCGCGTGCAGGGCTACCACTTCTCGGACGGCGAGACCCACGAGATCGAGGGCGGCGAGCTCTCGTCCGAGTGGGACGAGCGCGGCTGCGTCCGCCGCCTCGACTTTCGCGCGCGCGCCGACGGCCGCGACTTCGAGATCCGCGGCGACGTGCGCTCCCTGATCCCGCTGCGCAACCGCCGCGAGGCGCCCGACGGCAGCCTGCTGCTGACGCGCATCACCGAGGGCCTGACCGAGTACGTCTGCAACGGCGAGCCGGCGCTCGGCATCGCCGAGTACCTCGACCAGATCGTCGACGGGCGGCCGGTGGGGATCTGAAGGGGACGACATGGACCGCGCGCGATCGCCCGCGCTTCCCGATCGCCCCGAGGCGATCACGCCCGAGTGGCTCAGCGAGGCTCTCGCCGCGGCGCTCCCCGGCGTCGAGGTCTCGAGCGTCGCCGTCGTCGACCGTCACTCGGGAACGACCGGGCGCGCGCGCCTGAAGCTCGGCTACGCGTCGGGTCCCGCCGGCCCCGAGACGGTCTTCGTGAAGCTCCCGCCCTTCGACGACGCCCAGCGCGGGCTCGTCGCGGCCACCGACATGGGGCGGCGCGAGGCCCGCTTCTACGAGTCGCTCTCCGCCGAGACGCCGATGCGCGTGCCGCGCTGCTGGTTCGCAGCGCACGGAGACGAGCCCACGGACTACATCTGCGTCCTCGAGGACCTCGAGGCCTCGGGCTGCAGCTTCCCGAAGAGCGTCGACCGGCACGCGCGCGAGCGCGGCGGCGAGCTGATCGAGACGCTCGCGCGCGTGCACGCGCACTTCTGGGACGACCCGCGCTTCGACTCGGAGCTCGCGTGGGTGCGGCCGGCGATGCGCGGCGCGCTCGGCGCGGTGCTCGTCGAGCAGGCGCGCGAGCGCTTCGCCGCGGAGATGCCGCCCGCGTTCGCCGAGCTGTGTCGCCTCTACGTCGAGCACCACGAGCGCGTCTGCGACCTCTGGGACGAGGGCCGCGCGACGCTGATCCACGGCGACTGCCACACCGGGAACCAGTTCGTCGACGGCGCGCGCGTCGGACTCTACGACTGGGCGGTGATCAGCCGCTCGCCCGGCATCCGCGACGTCGCGATCTTCCTCGGCAACTCGTGCCCGCCCGAGGTGCGGCGCGCCGAGCAGGACGGCTGGCTGCGCGCCTACCGGCGCACGCTCGTCGACGCCGGCGTCGACGCGCCCGAGCTCGGCCAGCTCGAGCGGCGGCTGCGCCTCGCGGTCCTCTACGGCTGGGTCGCCGCGACGACGACTGCCGCGATGGGCGACAAGTGGCAGCCGCTCGACGTCTCGACGACCGCGATGCGCGGCGCCACCGAGACCTGCACCGAGCTCGAGACGCTCGGGGCCTTCCGGGAGGCGCTGTAGCGCCGTGCTGGCCTTCTCATCCCATCATCTTGGGATAGGATCGCGCCGAGGGAGCGCCTCGATGGAGCCGAGCGAGGATCTGCTGGCCGCCGCCGAGACCGAGACCGGTCTCTCCGACTTCGGCGACGACTCGTTCCGCGAGGGGCTGGAGCGACTCGTCGCGTCGCTGCGCAAGGAGGCCGCGCTCAACGCCGTCGGGCGCAAGGGCGTCCGCCGCCTCCTCGTCGGGCTGCTCGCGCAGCGCCTCCAGGTCGAGGACTGGTACCGCCGCCATCCCGAGATCGACGACGAGCGCATCGACGCGCCGCTCTTCGGCGTCGGCCTGCCGCGCACCGGCTCGACGGCGCTCGCGTTCCTGCTCGCCGAGGACCCGACCGTCCGCTACCTGCGGCGCTGGGAGGCGCCGGAGCCGTGTCCGCCGCCGTCGACGGTCGTCGGCCCCGACCCGCGGATCGCGCGCGCGGAGGCGCAGACCGCGCTGCAGGCCCGCGTCACGCCGCGGCTCGCGGCGCTCGTGCCCTTCTCCGCGACCGGCCCGTACGAGTGCCAGGACCTGATGGGGCTCGACTTCCGCTCCACCTACTTCCAGGCCTACGCGCACGTCCCGTCGTACGCGAGCTGGCTGCTGCGCGAGACCGACCTCGGCTCGACCTACCGCTACGTGCGCCGCGTGCTGAAGCTCCTGCAGTGGGGCGCGCCCACGCGGCCGTGGCGGCTCAAGAACCCGAGCCACCTGCTCTTCCTGCCCGCGCTCGACGCCGCGTTTCCCGACGCGCGCTTCGTGATGACGCACCGCGACCCCGCCGACGTGCTTCTGTCGGTGGCCGACACCTACGCCGAGGTGGCGGGCATGTTCAGCGACGACGTCGACCGGCGCTACCTCGGCGCGCTCAACGTCGAGCACTGGTCGGTGGGCATGGAGCGCGCGCTCGCGTTCCGCGACGCGGGCAACGACCCCCGCTTCTACGACATGCACTTCGCGGCCGTGCAGCGCGACCCGATCGGCGAGGTGCGCGGCCTCTACGCGTGGCTCGGCGAGCCGGTGAGCGAGGCCTTCGAGGCGGGAATGCGGCGCTGGTGGCGCGAGCACGCCGAGTCGCGCGCGCCGAACGTGCATCCCGACCCGGCCGACTTCGGGCTCGACCTCGCCGAGATCCGCCCGCTCTTCGCCGCGTACGTCGAGCGCATGGCGCGCTGGACGGCCCGGTGATTCGGGCTGGAGGAGGAGCGATGGGCCTCGCGCTCGACCGGATGACGAACGGGCTCACCCCCGAGCACGACCTCTTCTTCGCCGAGAGGCCGGCCGACCCCGAGATGCGCGAGAGCACCTCGATCTGGCTCTTCGACGAGAGCGGCGAGCTCGCATTCCCGCGCATCGGCATCGAGGCGGAGGCGAAGCACTGGGACTCCCGCGTCCACCAGGCCAACTTCGCGCTCGGCGGCGGCCGCATCCTCGACGGCATCGGGCGCGGCCCCGGCCCGTCTCCGTTCGGGCCCGACGGCCGCCCGACCGTGTTCGGCGCCGGGCCGCTCGTGTTCCGCTGCATCGAGCCCTTCCGCCGCTGGGCGATGACCTTCGACGGCGACGCCGTCGACGGCAGCGTCGAGCAGCAGATCTCGCGCACGCTCGACCGCACGAGGCGCGTGCCGGTGCGGCTCGAGGTCGAGATGGAGATGGCGACGCCGGCGTGGGTGCAGGACCATTCGCCCGAGAAGGTCGCGCGGATGAGCGAGAGCGAGGCCGCCGAGGCGCGCAGCATGGGGCTCGGCTGGCGCCTCGAGCACACCTTCCGCGCCACCGGCGCGCTGACGCTCGACGGCGAGACGCGCGAGCTCCGCGCCACCGGCTCGCGGATCAAGCGACAGAGCGTCCGGCCGCTCGGCGGCTTCCGCGGCCACTGCTGGCAGTCGGCGCTGTTTCCCGACGGCCGCGCGTTCGGGTTCATCACCTATCCCCCCGCGGCCGACGGCACCCCTCCGTACAACGAGGGCTACGTCTTCCGGGACGGGAAGATGGTCCGGGCGCGGGCGACGGTGATCCCGTGGATGCAGCGGCTCGTCGGCGGCGGCGAAGACGTCTCGCTCGAGCTCGAGTCCGAGCTCGGCACCGCGCGGATCGAGGCGCGCACGACGCTCACCACCTTCCGGATCATGGGCCCCGCCGACGGCCTCCCGGTGGACTTCCACCTCCAGCAGGGCGGCGCCCGCTACGTCTGGGACGGCCTGACCGCCCACGGGATGATCGAGCGGTCCGCGACTTCGCACCCAGGAGGATCCTGATGAGCCCCGGACCAGCAGCAGCGGCTGCCGACGGCAACGCCATGTTGGCCTGGGGTCGCTACGCCGCTGGGCTAGCATGCAGGCGCCGATGGGAGGCGGATGGTCGAGCAGCGCGCTGCCCGTGCGCCTGGTGGTCGGTGCGGCCCTCGTCTATCTGCTGACGCTGCTGGCGATGCTCGGCGTCGGGATGCGGCCGAGCCTGCCGCTCTCCTTCGTGCCCGTGTTGCTGCTGACCAACGTGCCACTGGCCTACGCGATGCTGCGGCTCCCGATGCTCGGCGCGCAGGTCGGCCAGGGCGGCGCGTCCCGCGCCGCCGCCGCCGCCTTCGGCGCGATCGCGGTGGTGGCGCCGCCGCTGCTGCCCGGCCTGTGGCGCTGGCTGTGGCTCGTGATCCCGCTGGCGCTCTTCGAGATCGCGCGCGGCCGGCTGGGCCGGTTCGGAGACTGGGGGCGCGTGCTGCTCGTGCTCTTCTTCGGCTACGGCGCGGTCTGGAACCTCAACTACCTGGCCGCCGCCTTCGCCCCCGAGATCCACGACGCGACCTTCCTGCGCATCGACCGCGCGCTCTACGTCGCCGCGCTCGGGGCGGCGCAGGACGGCCCGCTCTTCCCGGCGCTGCGCTCCGCGTTCGCCGTCGACGCGCTGCAGGGCGCGTACACGCTGCTCTTCTCGGAGCTCTTCGTGGTGGTGGGCCTGCTGATCGTGCGCGGCGAGAACCTGCCGCGCTTCTTCGCGACGACGTTCTGCATCTACCTCTTCGGCATCGGCGTCTTCGTCGTCTACCCGGTGGTGGGGCCCCACCTCGCCTACTACCCCGAGCTCGTCCACCCCGAATGGCTCGACACCGAGCCGTTCGGGCGCTTCATGGCGGGCTGGGCCGCGGAGTTCCGCTCCGCGCGGGCGTTCGAGACCCACAACGGGTTCGGCTACTTCGTGGGTCTACCGAGCCTCCACGTGGCGATGGCGATCTGGCTCCAGCTGTCGCTGCGCAGCTCGCCGCTCCACTTCTGGATGGGACTGCCGGTGAACCTCGCGATGACGGCCAGCACCTTCCTGCTGGGCTACCACTGGATGGCCGACGCCGTCGCGGCGGCGTTCGCGGTCGCGGCGGTCCTGGCCGCGCGCAGCTGGCTCGAAGGCCGTGCGCGCCGATGCGACGGCGAGATCGACTACTCGACGTAGCCGAGCTCGCGCAGCAACGCGCGCTCGCGCTCGTCCGGGCCGGCGGGAGCGCCGGCCGCCTCGGCTCCTTGCTCCAGCGCGTCGCGCTCCGCGTCGGGCAGGAGCGCGAGCAGGTCTCGTCGCAGGGCGTCGAGCCGCTCGGGCGCGGCTCCGTTTGCGGCGAGATCGTCGAGCTCTCCGGGGTCGCGGGCCAGGTCGAAGAGCTGCCAGCGCACGCCGTCCGCCGTCGGCACGAGAAGCAGCTTGTGGCGTCCGTCGCGCAATCCGCGCAGCTTGCCGGCAACGCCCTCCACCTCGCGACGCCGGTTCGCGCGGAACATCTTCACGTCGCTCTCGAGCAGCAGCGCGCGCGTCGGCCGCTCGCCCGCCTGCCACAGCGGCGCCAGGCTCGCGCCGTCCAGGCCGTCGTGCGGCTCGAGTCCAGCCAGCTCGAGCAGCGTCGGAGCGGTGTCGATGGAGCCCACCTGATCGCGCACCACGGCGCCGGCCGGCAGCCGCGCCGGCCAGCGCATCACGAGCGGGATGCGCAGCTCCGGCTCGTAGAGGAAGGAGCCGTGGTGGTAGTGATACGCGTGCTCGCCCAGCGAGTGGCCGTGGTCGGCGGTGAAGACGACGATCGTCGAGTCGCGTAGCCCCAGCGCATCGAGCCCGTCGATCAGGCGTCCGACCTCGGAGAGCGTGTGGTCGACCTCGGCGCGGTACAGCCGCCGCGCCAGATCGTTCTCGGACTCGGGCAGCGAGTTCGCGAAGATCATCTCGCCGCGGTCGACGCCGAAGCGCTCCGGATCGTTGACGACGCTGGCCGCCGGGTCGCCGGCGCCGTAGCGCCCGAGCAGCTCGGCTGGGGGCAGGTAGGGCCAGTGGGGCGCGAAGTAGTGGACGTAGAGGAAGAATGGCGCGGCGTCCACCTCCTGAAGCTCGGCCAGCACGGCGTCGGTGAGCGCGCGGGCGCGAACGACGCCAGCGTAGGGCCGGACCCGCCGCGGGCCGAGCTGGTCGACGACGCGCACCCAGCTCGCGTGGCGCAGCGGGCCATAGGGCCGCTCGATCTCGTAGTAGCCGTGGAAGCGCGCGAAACCCTGCTCGAAGCCGCGACCGCGTACGATCCACGGGTTGTCCACGTATGCAGCGGTGCGGTAGCCCCGCGCGGCGAAGCGTTCGGCCAGGGTCTCCTCCGCCTCCGGTAGCGGCTGGAATAGCGTGCGCACACCGTGATGGACGGGGTAACGGCCGGTGAAGAGCGAGGCCACTGCGGCCGGCGTCTTCGGCACCACGGTCACCGCGTCGTCGAAGCGCACGCCCTCGCTCGCCAGGCGCGCGAGCGCGGGGGTGGAGACGAGGTCGGAGTAGGGCGCGAGGTGGTCGCGACGCAGAGTGTCCACCAGCAGCAGCAGCACGTTCGGGCCTTCCGGGCGCGGCGCGGCGCGCTCGAGTCCCGCCGAGACCAGCAGACTCGCGAGCGCGACGGCCGCGAGCGCGCGCGGCCAGTGCAGGGCCAGCAGCGCGACACCCGCGGCGACCGCGATGCTTGCGACGTAGAGGCGCAGCGCCTCGGGCCCGAGGATCTCGGGCACCCAGCCGCGCAGACCGACCGCCGCGACCCACGTGGCGGCCAGCGCGGCCATCGCCACCCGGTGTCCGCGCGACCCGAGGAAGCGCCGGGGCGGCCGTGGCAGGGCGAGCACGAGCACCGCCAGCGGGACGAGCAGCTTCGCGCCGAGCAGATCGCCGTCGAGGCGCCAGCGCGCGAGCGCCGTCAGCGCGAGCCAGACGACGAACGCGACGCGCAACGCGCGGTCGCTCGAGGTCACGCGCTCCAGCGCCAGCGTCAGCCCAGCCCACACCCCCGCGTGCAGCGCGACGTTCGCCGCCATCCACATGCCGGCGCGTATCAGCCGAGCGGGCGAGGGGTCGCGCATCACGACGTCGTGAAGCACCAGCGCCGTTCCCTCGAAGAGCGCCACGAACGCGGCAAGCCCGAGCAACGCGCGCAGCGTCGGAGCGCCGAGGCGTGCGCGAACGCCGGCTGCGAGCGGGAACGCCTGGGCCATCCCTAGAGTCGCTCGCCACGCCGCAGCGCCTGCGGGATCCAGCCCGGCGCGCGCTTCTCGGCGAACGCGCGCATGCCCTCGCGCGCCTCGGGCCCGCGGAAGAGCGACCAGTCCATCGTCATGCGGTCGACGCGGCCGTAGCGCTCGTGCAGGATCCGCTTGACCTGCGCGCGCGCCTCGGGCGCCGTGCGCAGGACGTCCTCGGCCGCCGCGACGGCCTCGTCGCGCAGCCGCTCGTGCGCGACGACGCGCGAGACCAGGCCGATGCGCAGCGCCTCGTGCGCGTCGAGCCGGCGACCGGTGAGCAGCAGGTCGCGCGCGTTCGCGAGGCCGACGTGCGCGGGCAGATAGGCCGCATAGCCGGCGTCGGCGACGCCACGCAAGAGCTCCGGCGCGCGGAAGGTCGCGCGCTCGCTCGCCACTGCCACGTCGCTGAGCATCGCGATCAGCAGGCCCCCGCCCTGGCAGATGCCGTTCACCGCGGACACGACCGGCGCGAAGCTGTTCCGCAGCGCCTCGAAGGGCAGGATCTCGTCCGGCCCGAGCAGCTCGATCGCCGGGTTCGGGTCCTCGACGCGGCCGCGCAGCTCACCGCCGGGCGCGAAGACGTCTCCGACGCCGGTGATCAGCAGCGCGGTCGGCTCGTCGAGCGCGTCGACGATCCGGACCGCGCGCTTCACGCCGAAGTACATCGCCGCCGAGAGCGCGTTGCGCGAGCCCGGGCGGTCGATCGTGCACCACGCGAGATGCCCCTCGCGCTCGAGGCGGAGGAACGGGGTTCCGAGGTCGTAGGTCTCCCGGTCGGGCATCGCGAGCCGGAACGATACTCGCGGCGGCTACGCCTCGCCCGCGAGGAAGGGCCGCAGCGTCTCCTCGACCTGCGCCTGGCGTTCTGCCATCTCGTGCATCTCCGCGCGCGAGCGCCGGATCGAGAGCACGAGGAAGAAGCACTCGAAGAGCACCCAGCAGGCGTGCTCGAACCAGCGCCAGCTGCTCGCGGTGACCACGCCGAACACGGACTGAGGCCAGTAGATGCCGCGCACGAGGTGGTCGACCGCGACGATCGCGACCGGCACGACGAGCACGCGCCAGTCGCGATAGAACGCGATGAACGCGAGCGAGCCGAACACGTGGAAGTGGGTCTCGATCCGGCCGCCCGACAGGTGGATCAGCAGCGCCGACATCATCACCTGCCCCGACGCCACGACGTACGGCGTCGCGGGGTCCTCGGGCCTGCGGAACGCGAGCCAGGCCGGCAGCGCCGACACGATCCCGCCGAGCGCGAGCGCGGCCCACAGGTGCAGGTGCGGCTGGCTCGCCGCGCCGGCCCAGGTGCGGGGCGAGACGAGCAGCGCGACGACGATCGCGGCGGCCCACTGCAGGACCATCAGGTGGCCGAACATCCGCGACGTGGCGACCGAGAGCCGCAGCTGGCGTTCGTCGAAGATCGCGCGGCTCTTCGCCGCGACGCGGTGGTCGACCTCGTCCTTCTCGGCCTGGAGCTTCGCCATCACATCTTCCATCGTCGCGTCTCCCCGTCCTTGCCGTGGTTGCCGAGGTGCCGGCTCGCGAGCGCGCAGCCGAACACGAAGGTCTCCGAGCGCTCCGGCGCCTCACCGAACGCGAGCGCGGTGAGCGCGGCGCGGCCGGCGTTGTCGCCCTGGTGACCGCGCGAGCCGGTGAGCCCGCCGCGGAAGCGCAGCTCGCCGGCCGGCCCGTAGAGCAGCGCCGCGCCGGAGGTGAGCGCGCCGAATCGCTCCGCGTCGCGGCCGCCGACGTCGACGTGCACGGCGACGCCGGGCAGCGCACTCGCGCTGCGGTAGAGCTCGGAGTCGCGCACCCACGCGTCGCTCCGGCCCGGCGGCTGCACGAAGAGCACGTGCGCGGCGAGGCGCCCGCCGGTGCGCGCGAGCAGGATGCCGAGCTCGGCGAGGCTCGCGCGCGTGCAGCTGCAGCGCGGGTGAGCGGCGACGACCAGCGTCGGCCGCTCGCGCGAGGGCTCGATCGACACCGCGCTCGGCCAGCGCGCCGGCGCCGCGCCGGCCGCGCCGGGCGTCAGCTCGTAGTCGACGAGCACGGCCATCCCGGCCGCGGTCGCCGCGAGCCAGAGCGGCACGAGCACGGCGACGGCCCTCACCGAGACGACCCGTTGAGCTCGGCGAGCGCGACCTTCGTCGGCACGACCGTCTCGCCGCGCAGGAAGCGGACGCTGCCCTTCAGGATCGCGTCGAAGCGGGTCGGACGCGGCAGCGCCTCCCAATCGTCGACGCTGATCGGGCGGAAGCCGGACCCCGAATCCAGCACGATCGTGTCGAACGAGAAGCTCGGCAGGACGCCCCCCCGTCGTCGCGCACTCCGGCTCTCGGAAGGCAAGCGACGGATCGGCCCGACGCCCGCTCCTCTTGAGAGAATGGGAACGCTCCTGTGCGTCGGCGATCTCCCGACACGCTGAGACGTGCTCCGTTCGCGGAGGTCGCCTCGGGGGCTATGCCTCGAAGGTCGACGGCAGCGCGTCGAGCGGGCGGGCCTCGGGGTAGCGCTCGGACTAGTGGATCAACGGCGCCTCCGCGCTCGGCGGCGCCGCCATGATATCCTGGCCGCGCGCTTTCGGAGGACGACGATGACGCGCAGCGATCCGGTCGGCGACGCGCCGCTCGCGTGGGGCGAGGCGCGCGAGATGAACGCGCTCGAGGCGCTGATGTGGCGCGGCGAGGCCGATCCGCGGCTGCGCTCGACGATCTGCTCGTTCGGCGTGCTCGACTGCGTGCCCGAGTGGGAGCGCTTCGTCGCCGCGTGCGAGTGGGGCACGCGGATGGTGCCGCGCTTCCGCCAGAAGGTCGTCGAGCCGGCGCTCGGTCTCGGCAACCCCGTCTGGGTCAACGACCCGGACTTCGATCTGCACTACCACGTGCGGCGGCAGCGCGTTCCCGAAGGCGGCGGCTGGCGCGAGGCGCTCGCGTGCGCCGAGCAGATCGCGATGACCCCGTTCGACCGCGCGCGCTCGCCGCTCGAGGTCGTGCTCTTCGAGGGCCTGCCCGGCGGGCGCGGCGCGATGCTGCTGAAGATGCACCACTCCGCGACCGACGGGATCGGCGGCTTCCAGCTCTTCTCGAAGCTGCACTCGCGGATGCGCGACCACAATCCGCGCAAGCCGCAGCCGCCGAAGCCGCCGCCCGAGTGGAAGACGCCGGCCGAGGTGCTGCGCGAGCAGCTCGCACGCGACGCGCGCCAGATCCTCGACGACGCGCGCGCGGGCGCCGGCCGCGCGCTGTCGGCGCTGCGACACCCGGTCGACACGGCGGGCTCCGCGCTCGAGTTCGCCGCGTCGCTGCGCCGCGTGCTCGCCGAGCCCGCCGCCGACGGCTCGCCGCTGCTGCGCCGCCGGAGCCTGTCGTGGCGCTTCCAGGCGCTCGACGTCTCGTTCCCGGACCTGCGCGCCGCGTCGAAGGCCGCCGGCGCGTCGCTGAACGACGCCTTCCTCGCCGCGCTGCTCGGCGCGTTCCGCCTCTACCACGCGAAGCTCGGCCATCCGATCGAGACGATGCCGATCGCGATCCCGATCTCGGTGCGGCGCAAGGGCGACCCCGAGGGCGGCAACCGCTTCACCGGCGCGCGCTTCGCCGCGCCGGTCGGCGTCGCCGACCCCGCCGAGCGCATGCGCGCGATGGGCGCGCTCGTTCGCAGCGCGCGCGACGAGGCCGCGCTCGACGGCATGTCGCTCGTCGCGCCGCTGCTCGCGCGGCTGCCGACGCCGCTGATCTCGCAGCTCGCCGGCAGCCTCACGCGCTCGAACGACCTCCAGGCGAGCAACGTGCCGGGCTTCCAGGAGGACCTGTACATGGCCGGCGCGAAGATCGAGCGCGTCTACGGCCTCGGCCCGCTGCCGGGCTGCGCGACGATGATCACGCTGATCACGCACGGCGCCACCGCGTGCGTCGGCGTCAACCTCGACCCAGCCGCCGTCACCGAGCCCGATCTCTTCGGACTCTGCCTCGTCGACGGCTTCGCCGAGGTGCTCGCGCTGCACCCGGGCAGCGCCGCGCCGCAGCGGCGGGTCTGACGCGGCGGAAGCCGGCGCTGCCTCAGTCCGCGATCGCGCCGTAGACGAGCGCGCGCAGCTGATTGCCGAAGCCGAAGGTTCCGCTCGGCAGGAACTGCGTCATGAACACGACGGCGAGCGCCTCGCTGCGGTCGACCCAGAAGGTCGTCGACGCGGCGCCGCCCCAGCTGAACTCGCCCGCCGAGCCGACGACGCCGGTCGCGGCCGGGCCCTTCGACACCGCGACGCCGAGCCCGAAGCCCATGCCGTCCATGCCGACCTCGCCGTAGCTGCCGGGGTCGGTCATCTCGGCGAGCGTCGCGTCGCCGGCGAGGTGGTTCGTCGCCATCAGGTCGACGGTCCTGCGGCCGAGGATGCGCACCCCGTCGAGCTCGCCGCCCTTCGCGAGCATCGCGGCGAAGCGCAGGTAGTCGGCCGTCGTGCCGACGAGCCCGCCGCCTCCCGACAGGAACGAGGGCTCGCGCCGGTACGCGCTCTCGATCGGGTCGTCGCGCAGCCGCAGCTCCTTGCGGCGGTTGCGCCCGTAGCACGCCGCGAAGCGCTCGGCCTTGTCGTCCGGCACCCAGAATGCGGTGTCGACCATCCCGAGCGGCTCGAAGAGCGCGGCGCGCAGGTACGCGTCGAATCGCCGGCCCGACAGCACTTCGACCAGGCGCGCGGCGACGTCGATGCCGAAGGAGTAGAGCCAGCGCGTGCCCGGCTGGAAGCGCAGCGGCCAGCCGGCGAGACGCTCGCACAGGTCCTCGAGCGTGAGCGCGCCGCCGGGGGCGCCCCCGCCGCCGCGCCCGATCGAGTCGACGTCGAGGTCGCGGTTGCCCGGACCGTAGCCGAGGCCGGCGGTGTGGGTCAGCACGTCGCGCACCGTCGGCGCGCGCTCGGCGGGAACGAGCCGCTCGCGTCCGTCGGCCTCGCGCACGCGCACCTGGAGGTCGCGCCACGACGGGATGAACTTGTGCACCGGGTCGGCGAGCTGGAACGCGCCCTGCTCGTAGAGCGTCAGCAGCGCGACCGCGGTGACCGGCTTCGTCATCGAGTAGAGCCGGAAGATCGTCTCCTCGTCGACGGCCCGGCCGCGCTCGCGGTCGGCGAGCCCGAAGGACTCGAAGCAGCCGACGACGCCGCGGCGCACGATCGCGACCTGCGCGCCGGCGATCTTGCCGGGGTCGAGGTAGCGCTCGCGCAGGTGCGCGCCGATCTGCGCGAGGCGCGCCGCGTCGAGGCCAGCGGCGGCGGGGTCGGTCTTGATGCGTGCTCGGCGTCGCGGCGTCGTCACGCCGCCGAAGCTACCAGCTCCGGCGCGGCGCCGGCCAGCCGGCCGGGCCGGCCGGGCCGGCCCCGGCGAAGGGCTATCGTCGGGGCGATGCTGCGCCGCCTGCTCCCGGCCGCCCTGCTGCGCTATGCGGCGCGTCTGCGCTTCCCGACGCTGTGCGCGGTCGCGGCTCTTGCCGAGGATTCCGCTCGCGTTCGAGGCGCGGTGCGCGCATAATCGTGCGCCCGTCCGAGGAGGTCCGCGATGAGAGCCGCCGTGATGCGCGCACAGAACGCACCGCTCGAGATCGAGGAGGTTCGGCTCGACGAGCCCGGCCCCGGCGAGGTGCGAGTGCGCACCGCGGCGTCCGGGATCTGTCACAGCGACCTGACCGTCCTGCAGGGCGGGCTGCCGGTGCCGCCGCCCTGCGTGCTCGGGCACGAGCCGGCCGGCGTCGTCGAGGCGGTCGGCCCCGGCGTCGCCGACTTCGCGCCCGGCGACCACGTGATCGGCTGTCTCACCGCGTGGTGCGGCGTGTGCCGCTTCTGCACCGCCGGGCGCCCGTACCTGTGCCTGAAGCAGTTCGAGGGCCGGCCCGCCGACGCGAAGCCGCGCATCGCCGCCGCCGACGGCAGCCCGCTCGGCCAGTTCGCGAATCTGTCGTCCTTCGCCGAGCAGATGCTCTGCCCGGAGCGCTCGCTCGTGAAGATCCGCGACGACATGCCGCTCGACCGCGCGTGCCTGATCGGCTGCGGCGTCACGACCGGGCTCGGCGCCGCGCTGAACACGGTGCACATCCCGGCCGGCGCGAGCGTCGTGATCGTCGGCCTCGGCGGCGTCGGCCTCGCGGCGATGCAGGGCGCGCGCATCGTCGGCGCCGGCAAGATCGTCGCGGTCGACGCGCAGCGCTGGAAGTTCGACATCGCGCGCAAGCTCGGCGCCACCGAGTGCGTCGACGCGACCGACGGCGACCCGGTCGCCGCGGTGCGCGAGCTCACCGACGGCGGCGCCGACTTCGTGTTCGAGTGCATCGGCCTCGTGCCGACCGTGCAGCAGGCGGTGTCGATGACCGGCCGGGGCGGCACGACGGTGCTCGTCGGCGTCGTGCCGGTCACCGAGCTCGTCGCGATCTCGGCCGCCGACCTGACGCTGCAGGAGAAGAAGATCACCGGCTCGTTCATGGGCTCGAACCGCTTCCGCTTCGACATGCCGCGCTACGTCGACTTCTACCTCGACGGCCGGCTCCACCTCGACGAGATGATCTCGGCGCGCATCCCGCTCGATCAGGTGAACGACGGCTTCGAGCGCATGAAGCGCGGCGAGGTCGCGCGCCAGGTGATCGTGTTCGAGTAGACCCGCATGCCGAGCGGGGAACCAATCGAGAGCTAACGCGCGCCGGCGGCCTCGCCGCGGATCGCCTCGAGCGGCGGGCCGATCTCGGCAGCGATCGCCTCGAGCGCGGCGCGGTCGAAGTCGTACACGCGCACGGCGTTGAGCCCGAGGATCGCGCGGGTCTCGTCCTCCGGATAGTCGGCGAAGGTCTCGACGAGAAACTTCATCGTGTTCGGCCAGGTGCCCTCGAGGTGCGGGTAGTCGGTGCCCCACATCAGCTTGTCGACGCCGATGCGGTGGCGCAGCAGCCCCTCGTGCGCCGGCATGAACGACGCGCCGAGGAAGCACTGGCGCTCGAAGTATCCGGTCGGCGAGAGCGAGAGCTCCCTCGTGAAGTGCTTGAAGATCGGGTTGTCGGCCTTGAACTCGAGCGTGCGCAGCTTCTCGAGGATCCAGCCGACGCCGGTCTCGGTGAGCACGTAGCGCAGGCCCGGGTGCCGCTCGAACGCGCCCGACCAGACCAGCGCCGCGAACGGCCGCTGCGCCCACATGTCGACCTCGCTGATGTACATCGCGGTCGTCGGCCCGACGTCGCCGTAGTCGGGCGACCAGCCCGAGTGCGAGTGCAGCGGCATGCCGAGCTCCTCGCAGACGGCCCAGATCGGCTCGTAGCGCGGGTGGTGGTAGAAGGGGTGCGCGCCGGTGCTCGTCGGCAGCAGCACGCCGCCCCACAGGCCCATCTCCCGAGCCTCGCGGATCTCGCGCACCGTCACGTCGACGTCCTCGACGTCGACGAGCGCGACGCCGGCGTGGCGCCGCGGGTCGTGGCGGCAGAAGTCGGCGAGCCAGCGGTTGTAGGCCCGGCATCCGGCGAGGCTCTGCTCCGGCGTCACCGGGTAGCGGTACTGGAGCAGGCCGGCGCCGAAGGGCGCCATCTGCGGAAAGATCACCTCGGCCGCGACGCCGTCGGCGTCTAGCTCGCGCGTGCGCACCGCCGGGTCGAACTCGCCGCGGCGCGGCGCGAACGGGCTCGCGGCGTCGGTGAGCATGCCCAGGATCTCGTCGTCGGACAGGCGCGTCGACGAGTCCGACGCCGCCCGCACGCGCCCGCCGCCCTCGCCGGCCCTCTCGGCGTAGGCCTCGACGGCCTCCTGGTCGAAGAAGGTTCCGGCGCGCGACACCATCTCGCGCGCGTACGCGAGCCACCACGCGTCGGCCGCGTCGTGGAGGCCCCGCGGCAGGTACTCCTTGTAGGTCGCCGGCAGCGCGCCGGCGTGGCAGTCGGCGCTGACGATCAGAACGTTCGACATGGGTCCTCCGGTCCTCCGACCGCGGGCTCGCGCTCGGGCCCACGCCCAGGGTACCGACTCAGCGCGCCGCCTCGCCGGCCTCGGGCCCGAGCAGCGCCGCGAGCCGCGCGGCGTGAGCCGCACGAGCTTCGAGCGCCCGTCGTCGGGTTGCGGCGCGCTCGAGGTAGCCGGCGTCCTCGACGCCCTTCGCCACCTGGCAGCACGCCTGGTTGCTGACCGCGAGCAGGGCGGCAAGCTCGCGCAGCAGGCGATCGTCGTTTATAAAGGCGCGCGATGTCGGTGGCCAACGCGCGCGGAGCGGGCCCGCGGATCGCGATCGTCGGGGCCGGGCCCGGCGGCCTGTGCATGGCGATCCGCCTCGCCGGCGCCGGCTTCGATGACTTCGTCGTGCTCGAGCAGGGCGGCGCGGTCGGCGGCACCTGGCACCACAACCGCTACCCCGGCTGCGCGTGCGACATCCCCTCGCACCTCGCGCGATGAGCGAGTTCGCGGCCTTTGCGGCGGCGCCCGACGCCGACGCGTTCGAGGTCGGGCGTCGCTGACGCCGGGGATGCGGGAGCGACGGTGCGCGGACTGAGCGGGTTGCGGGTCGTCGAGTGCGCGGGCGGGATCGCCGGGGCGTACTGCGGAAAGCTCTTCGCCGACGCCGGCGCCGACGTCGCGAAGCTCGAGCCCCCGGGCGGCGATCCGCTGCGGCGCTGGTCGGCCTCCGGCGCCGACCTCGGCGGGCGCGACGGCGCGATGTTCCGCTACCTGCACGCGTCGAAGCGCAGCGTCGTCGGCGCGCTCGGGCGCGAGGGCGCGGCGCCGATCGCCGGCGCCGATCTGCTCATCGAGGACCTCGTTGCCGGCGCCGACCTGCTGATCGAGGACCTCGCGCCCGACGGCTGCGACCGCGCCGCGCTGCGCGCGCGCCATCCCGGGCTCGTCGTCGCGACGATCACGCCCTTCGGACTCGAGGGGCCGTACGCGGGCCGCCCCGCGACCGACTTCACGCTGCAGGCCGAGTGCGGCTCGCTCGGCGCGCGCAACCGGCCCGGCGGCGTTCCGTACCAGGCCGGCGGCCGCATCCTCGAGTGGGCCGGCGGCTCGGGCGCCGCGGTCGCGGCGCTCGCGGCGGTGCGGCGCGCGCGCGAGACCGGCCACGGCGAGCATGTCGACTACGCGCTCGTCGAGTGCGGTGCGCTGCTGACGACCACCTACTTCGACCTGATGTGGAGCATCTTCGGCCGCCCGCCGATCGAGGGCGTGTTCCCGAACGTCGAGACGCCGTCGATCGAGCCGACGCGCGACGGCTTCGTCGGCTTCACGACCTACTCCGCGCAGCAGCTCTCGGACTTCCAGCTGATGATCGGAAGGCCCGACCTGCGCGAGACCGGCGAGTTCGACACGATCCCGCAGCGGCTCGCGCGCCTCGACGAGTGGGAGGCGATCGTCCACGCCTTCACGCGCGAGCGCACGACGGCGGAGATCGTCGAGCACGCGCAGCTGCTGCGGATCCCGGTGGCGCCGATCGGCAACGGCCGCAGCGTGCTCGAGCACGAGCAGCTCGTCGCGCGCGAGAGCTTCGCCGAGGACCCGTCGGGCGGCTTCCAGCGGCCGCGGCCGCCGTACCGGATCGACGGCGCGCATCCGCCGCCGCCACGTCCCGCGCCGGCGCTCGGCGCGGACGGCGGGCTCGACTGGGAGCCCCGCGCGCGGCCCCCGGCGCCGCGGGGCGGGCCCCGGCTGCCGCTCGAGGGCCTGCGCGTCGTCGACATGACCACCTGGTGGGCCGGGCCGATCGCGACGCAGCTGCTCGCGCTGCTCGGCGCCGACGTGATCCACGTCGAGTCGGTGCGGCGCATCGACGGCAGCCGCAGCGTCGGCGGCATGTTCGCCGGGATGATCCCCGACTGGTGGGAGGCGAGCTTCATCTTCCTGTCGGCGAACTCGAACAAGCGCGGCGTCACGATCGACCTCGGCGACCCGCGCGGGCTCACGGCGTTCGAGAAGCTCGTCGCGAGCGCGGACGCGCTCGTCGAGAACTTCAGCCCGCGCGTGATGGAGGGCTTCGGGATCGGCTGGGAGCGCGTGCGCGCGCTGAACCCGCGCTGCCACTACCTGCGGATGCCGGCCTTCGGCCTCGACGGCCCGTGGCGCGAGCACGTCGGCTTCGCGTCGACGATCGAGCAGTTCTCCGGGCTCTCGTGGGTGACCGGCCACGTCGACGACCAGCCGCGCGTGCAGCGCGGACCCTGCGACCCGCTGGCCGGCATGCACGCGGCCTTCGCGCTGCTCGTCGCGCTCGCCGAGCGCGATCGCAGCGGCCGCGGCCACTTCGTCGAGTGCGCGATGGTCGAGGCCGCGCTGAACGTCGCCGCCGAGCAGACGGCCGAGTGGACCGCCTACGGCCGCCTGCTCGAGCGCCAGGGAAACCGCAGCCCCGAGGCCGCGCCGCAGGGGCTGTACGCGTGCCGCGGGCACGAGCCCGACCGCCGCCCGCGCTGGGTCGCGCTCTCGGTCGCGAGCGACGCGCAGTGGCACGCGCTCGCGAAGTGGCTCGGCGAGCCCGACTGGACGCGCGACCTGGGCGACCTCGCGGCGCGCCGCCGCGCGCACGACGCGCTCGACGCGCGGCTGCGCGAGCTCTTCGCGGCGCGCGACCTCGACGAGAGCGTCGCCGCGCTGGTCGCGGCCGGCGTGCCGGCGGCGGCGGTCGTCGACCCGCGCACGCTGTCCTCGCACCCGCAGCTCGCCGCGCGCGGCTTCGCCGAGCGCGTCGCGCACCCGGTGATCGGGAGCCAGCCGACGATGGGCCCGCCGTTCCGCTTCGCGAGCGTCGGGCGCTGGCTCGCGCGTGCGGCGCCGACGCTCGGCCAGCACAATGCCGAGGTGCTGCGCGAGCTCGGCTACCGAGACGACGAGATCCGCGAGCTCGAGGCCGCCGGCGTCATCGGCGACCGGCCGGAGGGCGTGTCGTGAACCTGTCCCGGATCTACACGCGGCCCGACTGGGTGCGGCGCATCAACGCGATGGGCGGCGCGGTCGGCGGCGCCGAGCGGCTGGTGCCGCTCGACCCGGACGAGCTGGTCGCGAACTCCGCCGCGTCCACCGGGCTCTCGGACTTCGGCGACTTCGACGGCGACTGGCGTGGGCGGCTCGACGCGCTGGTGCGCGAGATCGACGCGACCGCGCGGATGCACGCGCTCGGCCGGCTGATGACGCGACAGGAGCTCTTGCGCGGGCTGCGCACCCGGCTACTGCTCGCGCGCGCGCGCGCCGAGCGGCCCGCGATCGCGCGCGAGCGCGTCGAGGCGCCGATCGTGATCACCGGCC
>CAZQYK010000628.1:0-2534 GCA_964597285.1 uncultured Spirochaetales bacterium | reverse complement strand
TCATCCAAGTGGCTCAATCGGAGAGACCCTGGAGGCAACCGCGCGACGAAAAGGACTACGAAACAATCAGACGTGCCTACTTCGATCACCGTCGCCTGATGTTGGAAGCAATCCTCGGACTCGCGAACGCCGCACTCGTGTTCGAGATGAGCGCGCTCGACCCGGCGGCCGACGCGCGCGCGCGCGGCCTGTGGGACGCCGCCGGACTCGCGCGCCGCTACCGCCACGCGCGCGACGAGCTGGCGCGCAGCGCCGCGCGGCTCCCGGAGCTTCCCGAGGCCGACGCGATGACCGAGTCGTTCCTGCTCGGCGGCCGCGTCGTGCAGCAGCTCGTGCTCGACCCGCTGCTGCCGGCGCCGCTCGTCGACGAGGGCGAGCGCGCGGCGCTGCTCGACGCGATGCGCGACTACGACCGGCTCGGCCGCGCGGCCTGGGCCGGCTTCCTCGGGCGCTTCGGCGTCCCCCACCGCGCGGCACCGGCGGACACCCGCTGGGCCGCAGCCGACCGCTGGGCCGCGACGGCCTAGCGCGCAAGGAGGGAATCCCATGGCCGCTTCCCAGCCGACCACCGCCGCGAACCCCTCGTGGCGCGACCTCGTGACGAGAGAGGAGATCGACGCCTGGCTCCGGATGAGCGACTGGCGCAGCGCGCTGTCGATCGCGATCGACTGGGGCCTCGTGTTCGCGTCGATGGCGCTCGTCGCCGCATGGCCGAACCCGCTGACGGTCGTCGCGGCGCTCTTCGTGATCGGCGCGCGCCAGCTCGGGCTCGCGGTGATGATGCACGAGGCGTCGCACCGCTCGCTCTTCTCGAGCAAGCGCGTCAACGACTGGGTCGGCAACTGGCTGTGCGCGTATCCGGTCTGGAGCGACCTCCATCCGTACCGGCCCTATCACCTCCAGCACCACGCGCACACCGGCTCCGCGAAGGACCCCGACCTCGGCCTCGTCGCGCCGTTCCCGATCACGCGCGCGAGCTTCCGGCGCAAGGTGTGGCGCGACCTCTCGGGCCAGACCGGCTGGAAGTTCGCGAGGGCCGCGTACCAGCGCACCTTCGGCCGCTGGCGCGAGGATCCGGCCGCGCGGCGCGCGGCGATCGGCGTCGCCGTGACGAACGCCGCGCTGCTCGGCGTGCTGACGCTCGCCGGGCACCCGGCGCTCTACCTCCTGTGGGCCGGCGCGTGGCTGACGACGAACACGCTCGTGACGCGGATCCGCTCGATCGCCGAGCATGCGCTGACGCCCGAGGCCGACGAGCCGCGCGGCCACACGCGCACGACCGTGCCGCGCTGGTGGGAGCGGCTGCTCGTCGCGCCGAACTGCGTCAACTACCACATGGAGCACCACCTGCTGATCACGGTGCCCCACTACAACCTGCGCGCGATGCACCGCCGCCTCGCCGAGCTCGGCGCCATCGCCCCCGGCTGCGTCGACCGCGGCTACCTCGGCGTGCTGCGCCGCGCCGCGTCGAAGCCCGAGCGCGGAGCCGGCGCCCCCGCTCC
Source organism: uncultured Spirochaetales bacterium (assembly GCA_964597285.1). Classification (GTDB taxonomy): domain Bacteria; phylum Myxococcota_A; class UBA9160; order UBA9160; family SMWR01; genus JAHEJV01. The sequence goes on along the minus strand of CAZQYK010000628.1, from coordinate 1,032 downwards.
CGTCGAGGCCCCGGACGCGTTCGAAGCCCAAGGCGCCCACACGCCGCCGGCCCCGACCGCCCCGCCGCCGCGCGTGCCGCCGTTCTAGTCGTTCTGGTCCGGCCGCCGCTCTGCTAGCATCGCCCCCACGCGCGAGTAGCTCAGTTGGTAGAGCATCAGCTTCCCAAGCTGAGGGTCGCGGGTTCGAGACCCGTCTCGCGCTCCAGGTTTCCGAAGCCCCGGTTGGTCGACCGCCAGCCGGGGCTTCCTGCGTCGGAGAGTCGCCGTCGCGATTCGGAGCCGCTCAGGCCTCCGCCGTGTGCTCGGTGACCTGGACCTTGCGGGTGTCGAAGCCGATGCGGTCCTTCAGCGCGGCGGCGCCGTCGAGCGTGCGCGTGTAGGACCACGCGGCGTCCGCGATCCGCGCTCCGGCGAGCTCGAGGTCGAAGTACTCGGTGTCGCCCTTCAGCGGGCAGTGCGTGGTCTTCTCGCTGCGGAGGAGGCGCGCCATGTCGACGTCGTCGCGCGGGAAGTAGTGCACCGGGTCGTAGACGTCGAAGCCGACCTCCTTGACCACGCGCGTGCGCCGGCTGCGCGCGATCTCGACGCCGCCGACCGTCGCGGTGACGAGATGCGCCGGCTCGGCGATGCGCATGAAGTGGCGCGCGTCGGCCGGGTTGTGGATCGCCCCCTTCACCAGCGTGACCGGCTCACCCATCGCGCGCTCCTCCTCGGGTGCTCGGCCGAGCCTAGCAGCTAGTGCTCATCGCCGTGCGCGTCGGCGCGGCGCGCCGATATGCTTCCGTCGCTTGCGGGTGGATCCTGGCGTCCCGCGCACGGCGCCGCTTCGTCGAACGCGCTACCTCGGATCGTCGAGGCGTGGTGCCCGCCGAGGGCATGAGCATGGCGAGCACGACGGCCCGGGCGCGACGATCGTCGCGCCGCGCTCGACGAGAGCATAGGGTCTTCAAGCTCGATTCCCGGCAGGTCCGAGAAGTAGCATTCCGTCCACTACACCCCGTGGCCGGACCTCGAGACCTGGGAGCTCGTCGA
>CAZQYK010000627.1:0-3339 GCA_964597285.1 uncultured Spirochaetales bacterium | reverse complement strand
AAGTCGAGGTACAGGCGCAGCCGCTCGACCCCGAGCGCGTGCGCGAGCAGGCACGCGGCGTCGGGCCGCGGCGTCTCGAGCCCGAGCTGCGCGAAGTGGTCGGTGGTCCAGCGGAGCAGCTCGAGGACGGTCCAGACTCTTCGACTTCGCTCGGCTTCGCCTCGCGGCGCGCGCTCCGGGGGCGCTTGCGGCTGCGTCAAGGCTGCGCCATGAACGTGTGGACCGCGTCGAGCAGCTCGTCGAGGTCGCCGGCCAGCGCGCCCTCGAGGCGGTGCGTCGTGAAGCCCGCGCGGTGGTCGGTGATGCGCGTCTGCGGGAAGTTGTAGGTGCGGATCTTCTCGCTGCGGCCGCCGGTGCCCACCTGCGCGCGGCGCTCGCTCGCGCGCTCGCCCGCCGCCCGCTCCTGCTCGGCCTCGAGCAGGCGCGAGCGCAGCACCTTCATCGCCTTCGCCTTGTTCTTGTGCTGGCTCTTCTCGTCCTGGCACTGCACGACGACGCCGGTCGGGACGTGGGTGATGCGCACCGCCGAGTCGGTCGTGTTGACGCTCTGACCGCCCGGGCCCGACGAGCGGAACACGTCGACGCGCAGGTCGGCGGGGTCGATGTCGACGTCGACCTCCTCGGCCTCGGGCAGCACCGCCACCGTCACCGTCGAGGTGTGGATCCGGCCCTGGCTCTCGGTCTCCGGAACGCGCTGCACGCGGTGCACGCCGCGCTCGTGCTTCAGGCGGTGGAAGACCTGGTCGCCGGACACCGACGCGATCATCTCCTTGATCCCGCCGCCCTCGGACTCCGACAGCGACAGCGTCTCGACCTTCCAGCCGCGGCGCTCGGCGTAGCGGGCGTACATGCGGAACAGGTCGAGCGCGAAGAGCGCAGCCTCGGCCCCGCCGGTGCCGGCGCGGATCTCGAGGATCGCGTTCTTCTCGTCGTTGGGATCGCGCGGCACGAGCAGCACGCGGATCTCCTGCTCGAGCGCCTCGCGCTTCGGCTCGAGCTCCTTGATCTCGGCCTCGGCGAGCTGCGAGAGCTCGGGGTCAGTCTCGGCGAGCATCGCGCGCGCGCCCTCGAGGTCCGAGAGCAGCTTGCGGTAGTCGGCGGCCGCACGCGCGGCGGGCCGGAGCCCGGCCAGCTCCTTCGCGAGCACGCCGTACTCGCGCGGGTTCGCGGCGACCGCAGGGTCGCCGAGCTTCGCCTCGATCTCCGCCGCGCGGTCGGCGAAGGCCTGGATGCGGTCGAGCAGCTCGCTCATCGGAGCTTCACCGGAGAGATCTTCAGGAGCTCATCGACTCCAGGAACTCGGAGTTCGCCGCGGTGCCCTTCACCTTCTCGAGCAGGAATTCCATCGAGTCGACGGCGTTCAGCGGCGCGAGCACCTTGCGCAGGATGTACATGCGGTTGAGCGTGGCCTCGCTCAGCAGCAGCTCCTCGCGCCGCGTCGCCGAGCGGTTGATGTCGATCGCCGGGTAGGTGCGGCGGTCTGCGAGCTTGCGGTCGAGCACGATCTCGGAGTTCCCGGTGCCCTTGAACTCCTCGAAGATCACCTCGTCCATCCGCGAGCCGGTCTCGATCAGCGCGGTGCCGATGATCGTCAGGCTGCCGCCCTCCTCGAGGTTGCGCGCAGCGCCGAAGAAGCGCTTCGGCTTGTGCAGCGCGTTCGAGTCGACGCCGCCGGACAGGATCTTGCCCGAATGCGGCACGACGGTGTTGTGCGCGCGGGCCAGCCGCGTGATCGAGTCGAGCAGGATCACGACGTCGCGGCCGTGCTCGACGAGGCGGCGCGCCTTCTCGATCACCATGTCGGCCACCTGCACGTGCCGCGTCGCCGGCTCGTCGAAGGTCGACGAGATCACCTCGGCGCGCACGTTGCGCTCCATGTCGGTCACCTCCTCGGGCCGCTCGTCGATCAGCAGCACGATCAGGTAGGCCTCGGGGTGGTTCTCGGCGATCGCGTTCGCGATGTCCTTCAGGATCATCGTCTTGCCGGCCTTCGGCGGCGACGTGATCAGCGCGCGCTGGCCCTTCCCGATCGGCGCGACGAGGTCGATGATCCGCGTCGTCATGCCGCCGGACTTCGACTCGAGCTCGAACTTCTCCTGCGGGTAGAGGGGCGTCAGGTTGTCGAAGAGGATCTTGTGCTTCGCCGCCTCGGGCGGCTCGAAGTTGATCCGGTCGACCTTCAGCAGCGCGAAGTAGCGCTCGCCTTCCTTCGGCGGGCGGATCTGGCCGAGCACGGTGTCACCGGTGCGGAGGTTGAAGCGGCGGATCTGCGACGGCGAGACGTAGATGTCGTCGGGGCCGGCGAGGTAGTTCTGGTCGGGCGCGCGCAGGAAGCCGAAGCCGTCGGGCAGCGTCTCGAGCACGCCCTCGGCGTAGACGCGCCCGCGCTGCGCCGTCTGCGCCTTGAGGATCGCGAAGATCAGGTCCTGCTTGCGCATCCCGGCGACGTTCTCGACGCGCATCTCCTCGGCGAGCGCGGCGAGCCCGGGCATCGACTTCGCCTTCAGCGCCTTGACGTGGAGCTGCGTCGACCCGTCTTCGGACGCGACGAGCTCGGCGTCGACCGCGTCGTCGTCGATCGACGCGGCCGGCGCGCCGTTCGCGTTGCCGTTGCCGTTCGAGCGGCGGCCGCCGGCGCGCCGCGGCGCGGCGGAGATCGACGCTGTCGGATCCTCGCGGACGGTGCTCAGGGGGAAGTCCTCGGAGAGATTCGCGACCGGTCGGGCGGCCGGCGTCGCGCGTCGGTCATCGATGACGCAAACGCGCGTAGGTGCGGAGCCGCGGAACGGGTGCGCGTCGGGCTGGGAAAGAGGAATCGGTGGAGAGGAAGGCGAAGTGCGGTGAGGCTATGGGGGGCCCCACACACTGTCAAGGCTGTCGGGGCTCGCTCGCGGCGATCCAGTGGAACAGCCGACCCGCGCGCGGCCCGTCGCGCCGGTACGAGTGGAAGCGCTCGGCGTCGCACGCGGTGCAGGCGCCGGGGAACCCGCCGATCGACGAGGCCGGAAGCCCCGCGCATTCGAGCGCATGACGCGCGAGCGCGCCGAGGTCGAGCCACGCGTGGCCCGGTCGTGACGCGCGCACGGCCGCGTCGAGAGCTGCGTCGAATCGATGTCGCAGCGCGTCGAGAACCGGCGCGTCGACCTCGTAACAGCACGGTCCGACGTGGGGTCCGATCACGGCGCGCAGCGGTCGCGAGCCCGCCTCGCGCCGCAGCGCGTCGACGCCGGCCTCGATCACGCCGGCCGCGAGGCCGCGCCAGCCGGCGTGGATCGCGGCGACCGCGGCGCCGTCGGCCGCGGCGGCGAGCACCGGCACGCAGTCCGCGGTGACCACCGC
>CAZQYK010000626.1:0-4589 GCA_964597285.1 uncultured Spirochaetales bacterium | reverse complement strand
CCCACAGCCACAGCGCTGCGAGGATCGCGAGAAGCGCTAGTGCGACAGGGTAAGGGCTAATCATGCTCGCACTCTCGCCGCCCAACTCTTAATGTCCAGAGCCTGCCCGTGGGAAGGCTGCTGGGGTTCGCAGTCTATTGTAGTCGGTGTCGGGCGGGAGAGCAGCGAGAACAGGAGGTTGGGGGCGTCACCGGGGTGCTTTGGCTGCGAGGGCTCGCAGTGAAACGGGCGCTGATGACCGCCGATCCCTAGAGGCGGTCGGCCGGGCTCGTGACGCCGAGCGGGCCGCTCTCGAGCACGTGGGTGTAGATCATCGTCGTCTTGAGATCGCGGTGTCCGAGCAGCTCCTGGACCGTCCGGATGTCGGCGCCGTCCTCGAGCAGGTGGGTCGCGAACGAGTGGCGGAACGTGTGACAGGTCACGCGCTTCCGGACCGCGGCGCCGCGCGCGGCCTGCTTGACGGAGCGTTGGATCACGGTCTCGTGAAGGTGGTGGCGGAACAGCTCCCCGGTACCGCGGTGCGCCGTCGGCCGCTGCGCGGGAAACAGCCAGTACCACTCCCACGAGAGGCCTGCGCCGCGGAGCTTGCGGTCCAGCCCGTTCGGGAGCTGGACTCCGACGCCCTGGTCGCGGTCCGATACCTGCATGCGACGCACTCCTTCGATGTGCTCGAGCACCGCGCGTCTGGCGCTCATCGGGAACGGGCAGGGGCGGTCGCGAGCGCCCTTGCCACGGCGCACGACGAGCTGCCGGCGACCGAGATCGATGTCCTTGATGCGGAGGCGGAGCGCCTCGAGCAGCCGCAGACCGGCCCCGTAGAGCAACGTCACCACGAGCCGGTCACGGGTGGGCAGCGCCGCGAGGACGGAGCGGACCTCGTCGCGGCTCAGCACGACCGGGACCGACCGCGGCGCGTGCGCGCGCACGGCGTCGAGCCCCTCGAGCGGGCGCTCGAGCACCTCGCGGTACAGGAAGAGCAGCGCCGAGAGAGCCTGGTTCTGGGTCGACGGCGACACCTTCCGATCGACCGCCAGGTGAGTGAGGAAGGCGACGACCTCGCGTGCTCCCATCGCTCCGGGGTGTCGCGTGTCGTGGAAGAGGATGAAGCGACGGATCCAGGCGACGTACGCCTCTTCGGTCCTGCGGCTCCGATGCCGCAGCCGCGCGGCGTGGCGCACGCGGTCGAGCAGCCGCGGCGGGCGGGTGTCGGTCAAGGGAGGTCTCGCGCGGGACCGGGCGAGCGGGGACAGGGTAGACGAACGCTACGGCACGCGCCGCACGAGCAGGCCGGTGGTCGAGACGCGCACCTCGTAGGTGGCGCCGGCGTCGGCGCGGGTGAAGGTGCCGGAGCCGTACTCGGCGTCGACGAGCGGCGCGAGCCACGCGAGGCGCTGGCGCCATGCGAAGAGGTCGACGGGGCGCTCGCGGCCGAGCGCGTGCACGGTGCGCGGTCGCGTCTGCTCGTCGGCGAGCGCCGCATAGCGGCCGCTGACGCGGTCGAGCTCGTAGGCAGTGTGGAGCCCGAGCAGGTTCGCCCACGGGTGCCACTTCAGGATCCGCGCCTCGACGGCCACCTGGTCGCCGGCGAGCTCGTAGCGCGCCTCGCGGCCGTCGGGGAACACGAAGCGCGCCTCGAAGCGCTGCGGCCCGAGCGGGCGCGTGTGGACGGTGGCGGCGAGCGCCTCGTGCGTGAGCGCGCGGTAGCCCTGGAGCCCCGCGGCGACGGTGGCGCACAAGGCCCCGGCGAGCAGCAGCACGAGCGCGCCGAGCAGCGCGGCGCCGCCGCTCGCGAGGCGCCGGCGGCGCGCGGCGGCGATGCCGGCCACGGCGAGCCCGGCGCCGGCCAGGCCGAGCAGCACGACCGCGGCGAGCAGCGCGTCGGGCGTCAAAAGACGGGCTCCCGCAGCATGCGCCACACCGTCGGTCCGTCGCGGAACGCGATCTCACCCTGCATCCGGAACCCGTGCCTCTCGTAGAAGGGGATGTTCTCGCGTTTCGACGACTCGAGGTAGGCCGGCGTGCGATCGGCGTCACAGCGGGCGAGCACCGGCCCGAGCAGCGCCGAGCCGACGCCGCGGCCCTGGTGGCGCGGGTCGGTGCCGAGAACGGCCAGGTACCAGTGCGGCGCCGCCGGGTGGTGGCGCTCCATCCGCGCGAGCTCGCGGCCCACCGCGCCCGCGCGGCGGCCGAGCGTCAGCGTCCAGCGCGCGATCGTGCGCAGCCGCTCGCCCCATGGCGGCGGCTGCGGGTAGGGCGGGAACCACAGCGCCGCGCCGGCGTGCGCGTCGGTCGTGAACGCGCCGGCGCCGCGGAGCGCGCTGCGCATCACCATCGCGAAGAAGCCGGGGCTCCAGAGCGCCCAGTCGAGCTCGCCGGGCAGGATCCAGCGGTGTACCGGGTCGTCGCGGAACGCGCGCGCGAGCACGAGCGACACGGGGCGCAGGTCGGCGGCGCCGGCCTCGCGCACCGCGGCCGGGTCGGGCGCGGCGCTCACGCCGGCGGCTCAGCGCCGGTGTCCGGCGAGGGCGCCGGGGCCAGACACTCCGTCGTGTCACGCGCGTCGCGCAGCGCCTCGAGCGTGCCGCCCCACGCGCGCCAGCGCGCCTCGACGTCTGCCCAGCCCACCGCCGCGACCGTGTCGCCGGCGAAGGCCACCGGCGCGGTGCGCAGCGCGACGTCCGGACAGCCCTCGGCCGGAAACGCCTCGACCACGTAGAGCTCGACGCGCGCGCGCGAGCCGTCCCGCGCGACGAGCGCGAGCTCGCGCCACGGGCTCGCGAACGGCGCGTCGGGGTGGCCCGGGCGCTCGACGGGGTCGCGGCCGAGGATCGCGAGCGCCGCGTCGCGCGGCTGGCCCGGCTCGACGCGGCGCACGCGCTCGCGCAGCTCCCACGCCGGCACCGCGCCGCCCGGAGCGGGCATGTCGGCGACGTCCGGTGCCGGGACGGCGCAAGCGCACGCGAGCGCCGCGGCGGCGAGCCCGAGCGCGCCCCGGCCGCGCGCGCTCACCGGCCCCCTCCGCCGCGCGGCGCGCGCGCCGCCGCCGGATCGCTCGCGATCCCCTCGGCGATCGCCGCCGCGATCTTCCGGTAGCCGCTCGCGGCGAGGTGCTCGTCGAGGGGGTAGTAGTCGTCCGCGTCGAGCAGCGCCGGCGCGTCGATCGTCTCGAGCGAGGACACCCACGCCGGGAGCGTGCCGCCGCGGGCCAGCTCGCGCACCTCGTCGGTGAAGCACGGCCGCTCGTCGGGCGTGTAGGTCGCCTCGAACAGGACGACGCGCAGCGGGCCGGCTGCCGGCGCCACGGCGTGCAGCACGTTCCAGAAGACCGGGGCCTCGACGCGGCAGTCGCGCACGTAGTCGGGCGGGCCGTCGCCGCCGCGCCACGCCCACGCGGCGAGGCCGAGCAGGTGCCGCAGGTGCTTGCCCGGCCAGTAGCGCGTCGCGCCGCGGTGCTCGCGTGCCGTCGCCTCGTACTCGGCGCGCGACATCGTGTCGAGCCGGCCGCGCCGCTTCAGGAAGCGCGCGTTCTCGATGAAGTCGTTCTCGCAGTACTGGATCACGAGCGTGTGCACGGCCGACAGGTCCAGCCGGCGCAGCAACAGCAGCTCGCGCGCGGTGCCGTAGGAGGGCTGCGCGGCGTTCAACGTGCGCTCGCCGGTGAGCTCGCCGAGCTGCGCGGCGAGCGTCTCGCGCTGCGCCACGCCCCAGCCCATCGCGAACGAGTCGCCGGCGACGACGATCCGCGGCGCGTCGAGCGCGGCCTCGGCGTCGCGCAGCCCGGCCGAGTTCACCGCGATCTCGGTGTCGTACTCGCGGTTGCGGAAGCGGCAGCGGCCGGGCTTCAGCCGGTACCCGAGCTCGGCGTCGTGCTCGGCGCAGCCGGGCAGGTACTGGACGATCCGGCGCTCGTGGCGCATGTAGTAGGCGCGCCGGGCCTGCCGCCACAGCTCGGGGCCGGCCCCGGTGCCGGCACCGGTGCGCAGCAGCAGCGCGAGCGCGCCCGCGAGCAGGAGCAGCAGCGCGATGACCCCGAAGATCGCCGTCGCCGCCAGCAGCAGGGCCCGGGCGGGCCGGCCCCAGGTGTTCGGGTCCGAGACGCGCGTGTTGACCGACCCTCCCGCCGGGAGAAGCTATTCGTGAGCCCGCGGCCTGACAAGCGCGCCGCGCTCGCGGTGGTGGCGCTGCTCGCGTTCCACACGGCGGTGGCGGCCGCGTTCGCGCTGCACGGCCGCCCGAACATCGACGAGGGGATGTTCCTGTGGGCCGGGCGCCTGGTCGCCGGCGGCGCGGCACCGTACCGCGACTTCCCGTTCATGCAGGCGCCGGCGCTCGCGTACGCGGCCGCGCTCGCGCCCGAGTCGTGGCTCGGCTCGCCGCTGCTCGGCGGGCGCGCGCTCGCGCTCGCCGCAGGCGTGCTCGGCATGGCCGGCGCGCTCGCGCTCGCACACCGGCTCGCCGGCGGGCTCGGCGCGCTGCTCACTCTGATCGCCTCGCTCGCGACGCTGCCGCTGCTCTGGGTCGGCGCGACGCTGCGCGCGCAGGCGCTCGCGACGCCGCTGCTCGTGCTCGGCGTCGCGGCGCTCGCGCGC
>CAZQYK010000625.1:0-3939 GCA_964597285.1 uncultured Spirochaetales bacterium | reverse complement strand
CGCTCGCGCGCGCGCTCGCCGAGGCACCGGGGTGAGTGCAAGCCGCAGGCGCGCAGTGAGCCGGAGGCGAACGTAGTCCCATGGGCCCGAACGAGCTGCTCGAGGCGCTGCTCGCGCTCGCCGGCGACGTCGGGCTCGAGGTGCGGCTGGCGACGGGCCGCGACGACGCGACCAGCGGCGTCTGCCGGCTGCGCGGCCGGGTCTGGGTGCTGCTCGCCGTCTCCGACCCGCCCGAGCGGCGCATCGGGGTGCTCGCCGGCGCGCTGCGCGAGCACGCCGCCGCCGCGTGCGAGGCGCGCTACCTGCCGCCGGCGGTGCGCGCGGCGCTCGGCGGGCCGCTCTGAGGGCGGCGCCCCCCTTCCGCGCCCGGAGGTCAACCGCGCTTGACCCACTCGGAGGGCGGAGTCTATGCTCCGCAGCGGTCCGGAGGGGAATCGCAGGTCGCGATCCTCATCGACGGACCACAACCCCGTCCTGAGCGCGGAGCGCCAGGAACCCAGAGACGCGCCTCAGCCAGCCCAGTGCACGCTCGGATCCTCCCGGGGACCGAGACGGGGGCGGTAGCAGGCAGGCGAGCCCGCGCAGCGGAGACCCGGTCGCACGGATCGGGCCCGCGGTGGCGAGCACCGGCCGCGCCTCCGGAGAGAACTCCGGGACGGCGCGGTCTTTGTGCTCCGGTGCCCGACGACGCAGGACGCGATCTCTCGCGAGGTCGACGCCGTGTCCACCGTCACCCTGAAGTCCGCACGCGAGCACCGCGTCACGGTCCCGTCGCTGCTGCGCCGCAAGCGCCGCGGTGAGCCGATCGCGATGCTCACCGCCTACGACTACACCTTCGCGCGTCTGTTCGACGGCGCCGGCGTCGACGTGCTGCTCGTCGGCGACTCGCTCGGCAACGTCGTCCAGGGCCAGGACACGACGCTGCCGGTGACGCTCGACGAGATCGTCTACCACACGCGGCTCGTCGCGCGCGGCGCCGGGAAGGCGCTCGTCGTCGCCGACATGCGCTTCGGCAGCTTCCAGATCTCGGCCGAGGAGGCGCTGCGCAACGCGGTGCGCTGCGTCAAGGAAGGCGGCGCGCACGCGGTGAAGCTCGAGGGCGGCCGTGCGGTCGCGGCGACGATCGAGCGCATCGTCGCCGCCGAGATCCCGGTGATGGGCCACGTCGGGCTGACGCCCCAGGCGATCCACCGCATGGGCGGCCACCGCGTGCAGGGGCGCAGCGAGGAGGCCGCCGAGCGCGTGCTCGCCGACGCGCGCGCGGTCGAGCGGGCGGGGGCCTTCGCGGTCGTGCTCGAGGGCATGCCGGCCGAGCTCGCGCGCCGCGTCACCGCGGAGCTCGCGATTCCGACGATCGGGATCGGCGCCGGCGTCGACTGCGATGGCCAGGTGCTCGTGATGCACGACATGCTCGGCCTCTCGGACTGGACGCCGAGCTTCGTCAAGCCCTTCGCCGGGGTCGGCGTCACGGTCGCCCGCGCCGCGCGCCGCTACGTCGAGGAGGTGCGCGAGCGCAAGTTCCCCGACGAGGAGCACTCCTACCGCTAGGCGGTGGGTCGGGGACGGGAAGCGATGCTGCGCATCGAGACCGTACGCGAGCTCCAGACGCTCGCCGAGCGCGAACGCGCCGCAGGGCGGCGCATCGCGCTGGTGCCGACGATGGGAGCGCTGCACGCCGGGCACCTGTCGCTCGTGAAGACCGCGCGCGAGCGCGCCGACCGCGTCGTCGTCTCGATCTTCGTGAACCCGACCCAGTTCGACGACGCCGGCGACCTCGCGCACTACCCGCGCACGCTCGACGCCGACCTCGCCGCGTGCCGCGACGCCGGCGTCGACGCGGTGTTCCTGCCCGATGCCGCCGAGATGTACCCCGACGGCGCCGACACCTGGGTCGAGGTCGGCGCACTCTCGAAGCCGCTGTGCGGCGCGGCGCGCCCGGGCCACTTCCGCGGCGTCACGAGCGTCGTCGCGAAGCTGCTGCTCGCGGCGAAGCCGCACGTCGCGGTGTTCGGCGAGAAGGACTTCCAGCAGCTCGCGGTGATCCGGCGCATGGCGCGCGACCTGCTCTTCGACGTCGAGATCGTCGGCGCGCCGATCGTCCGCGAGCCCGACGGGCTCGCGCTGTCGAGCCGCAACCGCAACCTCGACCCCGAGGCGCGCCGCCAGGCGGTTGCGCTGGTGCGCGCGCTCGACGCCGCCGAGGCGGCGCTCGCGGCCGGCGAGCGCCGCGCGGCCGAGCTGCTCGAGCTCGTGCGGCGCGAGATCGCGAAGGCGCCGCGCGCCGCGATCGACTACGCCGAGCTGCGCGACCCCGAGACGCTCGCGCCGGCGCCCGAGCACCTCGACGCGCCGGCGCTGCTCGCGCTGGCGGTTCTCCTGCGCCCCCCGCCCGACGGCGGGGGCGCGCCGGTGCGACTGATCGACAACCGCGTGCTGCACCCGCAGGCGCGAGGAGGGGAGCCCTCATGATCCGGACGATGCTCAAGAGCAAGATCCATCGCGCGACCGTCACCGAGGCCAACGTCGAGTACGAGGGCAGCGTGACGATCGACCCCGATCTGCTCGAGGCGGCCGACATCCTGCCCTACGAGCAGGTCGACGTGCTCGACATCACCAACGGCAGCCGACTCCAGACCTACGTGATCGAGGGCGAGCGCGGCTCGGGCGAGATCTGCATCAACGGCGCCGCAGCGCATCTCGTGAAGCCGCACGACCTCGTGATCATCTGCAGCTACGTCCAGCTTCCGGACGCCGAGTGCCGCGTGTTCGAGGGCATCCGCGTGTTCGTCGACCGGAACAACCGCGCGCGAGAGATCTGCGGCCCGTCGCCGGTGCTCGCCGCCTCGTAGCACCGGCCGCCTGCTAGCCTCCGCCGCCGTGGCCCGCCCGAAGGACGCGTCGGACGTGATCGCGACCCACCGCCGGGCGCGCTTCGAGTACGAGGTGCTCGAGACCGTCGAGGCCGGCATCGAGCTGCTCGGGCCGGAGGTGAAGTCGCTGCGCGCGGGCCGCGCGAACCTGGCCGACGCGTACGCGATGGTGCGCCGCGGCGAGATCTTCCTCGTGCACCTCCACATCTCGCCGTACCCGCAGGCCGGACGCGAGAACCCCGACCCGCGCCGCGACCGCCGGCTGCTGTTGCACCGCCGCGAGATCCAGCGCCTGGCCGGGCGCGTCGCCGAGCGGGGCCTGACGCTCGTTCCGCTGCAGCTGCACTGGAAGAAGGGCCGCGCGAAGGTGCTGCTCGGCCTCGCGCGCGGCAAGCGCGCCTACGACAAGCGCCAGACGATCCGCCGCCGCGAGAGCGACCGCGAGCTGGCGCGGGCGATGCGCGCGCGCGGGCGGCGCGAGTAGGGCGGGCGCGGTGCGCAAGGCGCACCGCCAAGTCGTCGCCATCGCCGGAGTTTCCTCAAGTCGGGGCGCCCGCGGGCCGATCGATCCTCGGGGGTGGTGCGCGGCGTGGGCGAGGGCAGCGGAATGGCGGGGGGGCTCGGTTCGACGCTGCGGCTGCGCTTCGTCAGCCTGCCGACGCGAATCATCGTCGTCGTGTTCTCGGCGGCCCTCGTCACCGGCGTCGCGGTCACGCTGATCGCCACCGGCTCGATGCAGTCCTTCCTGCGCTCGAAGATCGACGAGCGTTTCCCGGCGCTGCTCCACGACGCGGCCGGCGCGCTCGACCGCTGGTACGAGCAGCGCGAGCTCGACGTCGCGACCTTCGCGTCGAGCGAGACCCTCGTCGCGAGCCTCGGAGCCGCCGCCGGTTCGCCGCGCGCGCTCCAGGAGGCCCGGCGCTACCTGGCCTACGTTCGCGAGGGCTTCCCGCAGTACGACACGCTCTTCGTGCTCGGCCCGCAGGGCGAGGAGCGGGTGGCCGTCGGGGCCGGGCTCGAGCTGGCTCAGCCGCTGCGCGAGCGGCTCGCCGCGCTCGAGGCGCCCGAG
>CAZQYK010000624.1:0-5233 GCA_964597285.1 uncultured Spirochaetales bacterium | reverse complement strand
GCTCGCGCAGATCGCGATCGAGCGCGACCTGATCGTGATCTCCGACGAGATCCACGGCGATCTCGTCTTCCCGGGCCACCGCTACGTTCCGATCGCATCGCTCGGACCCGAGATCGAGGCGCGCACGATCACGCTCACCGCGGCGTCGAAGGCCTTCAACGTCGCCGGGCTGCGCTGCGCCGTCGCGATCTTCGGCTCCGCCGCGCTGCGCCGGCGCTTCAACGGGCTGCCGCGGCACGTGCGCGGCGGCGTCAGCGGGATGGGCTTCGAGGCGCTGCGCGCCGCGTGGCGGCACTCCGGGCCGTGGCTCGAGGCAGTGCGCGCCTACCTCGAGGCGAACCGCGACTTCGTGGCCGACTTCGTCCGCGACGAGCTGCCCGGCGTCGCGCTGCACCGGCCCGAGGCGACCTACCTGGCCTGGCTCGACTGCCGCGCGCTCGAGCTCGAGCCGAGCCCTTACGCGTTCTTCCTCGAGCACGCGAAGGTGGCGCTCTCGGACGGCGCGAGCTTCGGCGAGGTCGGCCGCGGCTTCGCGCGGATCAACTTCGCGACCTCGCGCGCGATCCTCTCCGAGGCCCTCGAGCGGATGGCCAAGGCGCTGCGGTGATCGGAGACCGGCGAAGGACCCGACGGGAGGAGGCCCCGCCATGCCCACGATGTGGCAGCGCGATCTCGAGGCGGACGGGCGCAAGCTCGAGGGGTGGCTGCGCGCGAAGCTGCCGCGCGCGGTGGACCTGCGCATGTCGCCGCTCGTCGCGCCGCAGTCGTCGGGCTTCTCGAACGAGACGCTGCTCTTCGACCTCGCGTGGAGCGAGGACGGCCAGCCGCGCAGCGAGAAGCTGGTCGTGCGCATCCAGCCCACCGGCTACCAGGTGTTCCCGGAGTACGACCTCGGCCTCCAGTTCCACACGATGGAGCGCCTCGCGGCCACCGACGTGCCGGTGCCGCGGATGCTGTGGCTCGAGCCCGAGGACCGGTCGATCTTCGGCGCGCCGTTCTACGTGATGGCGCAGGTCGCCGGTCGCGTGCCCACCGACCAGCCGCCGTACCACGCCGGCGGCTGGATGCACGAGATCTCGCCCGACGAGCGCCGCGCGATCTGGCTCGGCGGCTTCGACGCGATGGCGCGCATCCACCGCCTCGACCTCGACGCCACCGGCTTCGCGTCGCTGCGGCGGCCCGAGCTCGGCGCGACGCCGCTCGACCAGGAGATCGCGTACTACGAGAAGTACTACGAGTGGGCGGCGCGCGGCCGCGAGAACCCGGTGCTCGAGGCGGCCCACGACTGGCTCGTCGCGAACCGGCCCGGCGGCGAGCCGGAGGGGCTCGTCTGGGGCGACGCGCGCATCGGCAACATCATCTTCGACGGCGCGAAGCCGGCCGCGGTGCTCGACTGGGAGATGGTCAGCGCCGGCAGCCCGGAGCGCGACGTCGGCTGGGCGATCTTCCTCGACCGCCACCACAGCGAGGGCATCGACACGCCGCGTCTCGAGGGCTTCCCGTCGTACGACGAGACGATCGCGTTCTACGAGGAGCGCTCCGGCCACCGCGTGCGCCACCTCCACTACTACCAGGTCTTCGCCGGCTGGCGCTTCGGGATCATCATGCTGCGCATCGCGCAGCAGGTCGTGCACTACGAGCTCGCGACGCCGGAGCAGGGCCGCGAGCTCGAGCTCGACAACACCGTGACGCGGCTGACCGCGAAGCTGCTCGACCTGCCGCCGCCCGGCGAGGGCGCGGCCGGCGACTTCCGCTAGACGCTGGCCGGAGGACCCCCGATGCCCGAGATCCAGACCGTCACCGGGCCGACCGCGCCCGAGAAGCTCGGCCGCACGCTGATGCACGAGCACCTGCTGATCGGGTACCCGGGCTGCGAGGCCGACTGGCTCAACCCCGGGCCGTCGCGCCGCGAGCGCGTGCAGCGCTGCGTCGACCGCATCCAGGAGATCCAGGCGCTCGGCGTCACGGCGCTGCTCGACCCGTGCCCCGCCGACCTCGGCCGCGACGTCGAGCTGATGGCCGAGGTCGCGCAGCGCACCGGCTTCCAGCTGATCTGCGCGACCGGGCTCTACAAGGAGGACGAGGGCGCCGCGGCGTACTGGAAGTTCAAGATGAACTTCGGCTCGGTCGTCGAGGCGATGACCGAGCTCTTCGTCCACGAGCTGACCGACGGGATCGGCGACACCGGAATCCGCGCCGGGATCATCAAGGTTGGCACCGGTCACCAGACGCTGACGCCGTACGAGCAGGCGGTGTTCGCGGCGGCGGCGGCGGCGAGCCTCGAGACCGGCGCGCCGATCACGACCCACACCGACCAGGGCCGGTTCGGCGACGACCAGCAGGCGTTCCTCGTCGGCCGCGGCGTGCCGGCGCACCGGATCGTGATCGGCCACTCCTGCGGCACCGGCGATACCGCCTACCACACGAAGATCGCGCGCGGCGGCTCGTATCTCGGCTTCGACCGCTTCGGGCTCGATCTGCTCCAGCCCGACGACGAGCGCGTCGCGGCGCTCGTGCGGCTGATCGACGCCGGCCATGGCCGGCAGATCGTCGTCTCGCACGACTCGGTGTGGTGCTGGAAGGGGCTGCCCTTCCCCGACCCGGCGCAGCTCGCGCAGATGGAGAAGGTCTGGAACCCGAGCCACTTCCTGACGCGGATCGCGCCGCGGCTGCGCGACGCCGGCGCCAGCGACGCGCAGGTCGAGGCGCTGCTCGTCGACAACCCGCGCCGCTTCTTCGCCGGCGAGGCGCTCTAGAAGGCCTGCAGCGCCGCGATCGCGCGTGCGGCGGCGGCGTCGTCGGCCGGGTCGTCCGGCACCGGGAAGGTGATGCGCGCGGTGACGTCGCCGTACCACGCGTGCAGGGTGTCGGGGATCCCGTCGTAGGCCCCGCCCGGGACGAGCGCGTCGAGCATCTCGTCCGACACCGCGCCGGCCATCTCGGCCCACTTGCCCTCGCGCGACAGGCGGTGCAGCCGCTCGCCGACCTCGCGCCAGCCGAAGAGATCGAGGCTCGGCCAGTACGCGGGGGTCGAGAACAGGAAGGTCAGCAGCTCGCGCGCGTGCTCGCGCTGGCGGGCCACCGCGGCGGCGTCGCGGCCGGTCGCGACGAAGCCGCCGGCCAGCAGCGCGACCGACGCAGCGTCGCGGCCTGCGCGCGCGGCGCCGTCGGCGAGCGCCGGCCTCGCGCGCTCGCGGAGGTAGCGGGGCGAGCTGTTCGTCGGGTGGGTCAGCAAAACGTCGGCGACCTCGCCGGCGAGCGCGGTCATCTTCGGCCCGACCGCGCCGAGCAGCAGCGGGATCTCGGGCCGATCGATCGGGCCCGGGTTGAAGAAGGGCTGCAGGCGCGTGAAGCGGTAGTGCTCGCCCTCGAAGCGCAGCGGCACGCCGTTCTGGAAGGTGTCCCAGATCGCGCGCAGCGCGAGCGCGTACTCGCGCATCCGCGCGACCGGCGCGCTCCACGGCGTCGAGTAGCGCCGCTCGATGTTGCCGCGCACCTGGCTGCCGAGCCCGAGCTCGAAGCGGCCGCCCGACGCCGCCTGGAGGTCCCACGCGGCGATCGCGACCAGCATCGGGCTGCGCGGGAACGCGACGAGAACGCTCGTCGCGGTGCGCAGGCGCGTCGTCACGCGCAGCGCCGCGTGGCACAGCAGCAGGCCGTCGTGCAGCGCGTCGGGCACGCACAGCCCGTCGTAGCCGAGCGCCTCGACGCGGCGCGCGTGGGCCTCGACCTCGCCGAGGCCCATGCGCTGGTCCATCGTCGCGTAGACCTGCACGGTGGCGCGCCGGCTACGCGAGCGTGCCGCCGTCGACCAGGACGTCCTCGCCGTTGATGTGGGCGGCGTCGTCGGACGCGAGGAAGGCGATCAGGCTGGCGACGGTCTCCGGGCCGCGCGGGCGGTCGAGCGCCATCTGGCGCATCACGAGCTTCATGTCGGCGTCCTTCGGCAGTCCCGCGCCGCCGGCGGTCATCGGCGTCTTGATCGAGCCCGGGCACACCGAGTTCACGCGCACGCCCTGCTTGCCGTACTCGACCGCGAGCGCCTTCGTGAACGCGAGCACCGCGCCCTTCGACGCGGCGTACGCGGCGCCGTAGGCGAGCCCGGCCTTCGCGGCGACCGACGAGACGTTGACGATGTTGCCCTGCGACGCGACCAGATGCGGCAGCGCGGCGCGGCAGACGAGGAAGGTGCCGTCGGCGTTGATCGACTGGATTCGGCGCCAGTCGTCGAAGGGCATCTCGTGCGTGTGCGAGAAGCGCAGGATGCCGGCGACGTGGCACAGCGCGTCGAGCTTCCCGAAGCGCTCGACGCATGCGGCGACGGCGGCGATCACCGCCGCCTCGTCGGAGACGTCGCAGACGCGCGCCTCGCTCTCGGCGCCGAGCGCCGCAGCCTGCTTCGCGGCGGCCTCGACCGCCTCGGCCTGCACGTCGAGGCAGTAGACGCGGCCGCCCTCGCTCGCGATCCGCAGGGCGGTGGCCAGCCCGATCCCCGACGCGGCGCCGGTCACCAGCACCGCGCGACCCTCGAAGCGCCGCATCCCGAGCCCTCCTCCGCCGTCTGCGGCGGGCCGCTCAAGGTAGGGGAGGGGTCAGCGCGGCGCGAGATCGCGCGCGGCCTGGCGCGGGTCGACCCCGATCGGAAGCAGCGCGAGCACCGGCGTGTCGACGCCGTTGGCGACGTAGCGCTCGACGTGCTCGCGGCACTTCTCGGGCGGCCCGTGGACGATCAGCTCGTCGACGACGGCGTCGGGGATCGACGCGGCCGCGCCCTTGCGGTCGCCCGCGGCCCACTTCGTCCACATCCCGTCGAGCTCGGGCTGGCGCCCGAGCCACTCGTGGAACGCGCGGTAGACCGGGACGTTCAGGTACGCGTTCACCGCCATGCGACCGACGCCGCGCGCGGTGTCGGCGTCGGGGTTCGGGCACACGAAGATCCGCGCGACGATCTCCTTGTCCGGGCCCTGCGCGCGGACGATCGGCGCGACGGTCTTCACGTCGTCGGCGCCGAGCCAGTTCAGGATCGCGCCGTCGCCTTCGCGGCCCGCGAGGCGCAGCATGCCCTCGCGCAGCGCGGCGACGAGGATCTTCGGCTGCGGGTCGACCGGGATGCCGAGTCGGAAGCCCTTCACCGCGAAGGTCTCGTACTCCTCGCTCACCTTCTCGCCGGTGAGCGCGCGGCGCAGGAAGCGCACGGTGTCGCGCACGCGCTGGTACGGCTTCTCGAAGGGGA
>CAZQYK010000623.1:0-4956 GCA_964597285.1 uncultured Spirochaetales bacterium | reverse complement strand
CGCGGCCGGCGATGCTGCGCGTCGAGGTGCTCGGCTTCCTCGATACGGCGCTCGCGGTGCTGACGACGGACGGCGAGCGCTACGCGTGGCTGCAGATCGCCGAGCGCAGCTTCGACTCCGGGCCGATCTACGACGGCCTGCTCTGGGACGCCGCGCGCCTCGACCTGACGCCGAGCGAGGCGGTCGAGGTGATGCTCGGCGTGCCGCAACCCGACGCCGACCTGCGCGCCGACGCCGCGTGGTCGGTCGGCGAGGACGTGCGCATCGCGCTCGTCGACGCGGCGGGGCGCGTGCGGCGCGTCGTCGAGTTCGACGGCGGCGGCGCGCTGCGGCGGCTCGAGCAGCACCGCGAGGAGGGCGGGGCGCTCTGGGAGGTGCGCTTCGGCGACTACGTCGACGTCGAGGGCTCGCCCTTCGCGCGCGAGCTCGCGCTGCGCGACGCCGACGGCACGACGCGCGCCGAGCTGAGGCTGCGCGACGTCGAGCTGAACCCGGCGCTGCCGCCCGAGCTGTTCCGGCTCGAGGCGCCCGAGGGCGCGGGCTTCGGGGCGGAGGGGGGATGAAGCGCGTCGGCCGCCCCCGGCTCGCCCTCGCGCTCGCGATCGCGATCCTCGGCTGCACGAACGACCCCTACCCGGAGTCCGACGCGCTCGTGAAGGTGCGCTACCGGGCGCTGACCGACCCGCCGAAGACGCTCGACCCGGCCGTCACGTACAACGTGTCCGACCACCAGATCACCGCGAACGTCTACGAGACGCTGCTCGAGTACCACTACCTGAAGCGGCCCTACGAGCTCCAGCCGGCGCTCGCCGAGTCGGTGCCCGAGCCCGTGACGCTGCCGGACGGCCGCGTCTCGTACCGCTTCCGGCTGCGGCCGGGCATGCGCTACCAGGACGACCCCTGCTTCGAGCGGGGCGAGCCGGGGCGGCGCACGCGCGAAATCGTCGCCGCCGACGTCGCGTTCGAGCTGATGCGCATCGCCGACCCGGAGGTCGTGAGCCCGGTCGTCGCGACCTTCGCGAAGATCGACGGCTTCCGCGAGTTCAGCAATCGTCTCGCGACGCTGCGCGAGTCGGACCCGGCGTTCCCGGAGCGGCGCATCGACGAGCAGTACGCCGCGGCCGGCGGCGTCGAGGGCCTGGTGCTGCACGGGACCCACGAGCTCGAGGTCGTGCTGCGCGAGCCCTATCCGCAGCTCCTCTACTGGTTCGCGATGCCGTTCACGGTGCCGGTGCCGTGGGAGGCCGTCGACTACTACGACGGGCGCGACGGCCGGCCCTTCTTCAAGGAGCACCCCGTGTCGACGGGGCCCTTCAAGGTCACGCGCTACGAGAAGCACAGCCGCGTCGTGCTCGAGCGCAACGAGAACTGGTACGGCGCGCTGCACCCCGAGTGGCGGGCGCCCGGTGCGACCTATCCCTCCGAGGGCGAGCCGGGCGACGCCGAGCGCGGCCTGCTGCGCCCGGAGTACGTCGGCCAGCCGCTGCCCTTCCTCGAGCGGATCGAGTTCCGCCTCGAGAAGGAGCTCATCCCGGCCTTCAACAAGTTCCTGCAGGGCTACTACGACGCGTCCGGGATCATCCAGGAGAGCTTCGAGCGCGCGGTGCACGAGGGCGCGTTGTCGCCGGACATGGCCGAGCGCGGCATGTCGCTCGCGGTGAGCGTCGACCCGGACGTCTTCTACGTCGGCTTCAACATGAGCGACCGGGTCGTCGGCGCGCCGGCCGGCGAGCGCGGGCGCCTGCTGCGCCAGGCGCTGAGCGTCGCGGTCGACGTGGAGGAGTACACGCGCGTGTTCAACAACGGGCGCGGCGTGCCGGCGCAGTCGCCGATCCCGCCCGGCATCTTCGGCTACGACGAGGGCTACCGGAACCCGTACCGCGTCTTCGACGTCGAGCGGGCGCGTGCGCTGCTCGCCGAGGCCGGCTACCCCGACGGCGTCGACGCCGAGACCGGCCGTCCGCTGCGGCTGTCCTTCGACGTCGGCGACACGTCGACCGCGGGCCGCCTCCGCTACCAGTTCTTCGTCGACGCGTGGCGGCGCATCGGCATCGACGTCGAGCTCGCGGCGACGAACTACAACCGCTTCCAGGAGAAGATCCGCGACGGCGCGTACCAGGTCTTCATGTACGGCTGGATCGCCGACTACCCCGACCCGGAGAACTTCCTCTTTCTGCTCTGGGGGCCGAACTCGAGCACCGCGAACCCGGGCGCGCCGAACGCGGCGAACTTCGCGGACCCGCGCTTCGACGCGCTCTTCGTCGAGATGAAGGACATGCCGAACGGTCCCGAGCGTCTGGCGCGCATCGTCGAGATGCGCGAGCTCCTCGAGCGCGAGCGGCCGTGGATCGAGCTCCTCCACCGCGAGGCCTACGCGCTCTATCACGGCTGGATCGCGAACGTGAAGCCGGCCGGCATCAGCTTCCCGACCGAGAAGTACGTCGACGTCGACCCGGTGCTGCGCGAGGACCTGCGCGAGCGCTGGAACCAGCCGATCGTCTGGCCGGCATGGGCGATCGGCGCGGCGCTGCTGGTCGCGGTGGCGCCCGGCGTCGCCACCTTCCTCCGCGAGCGGCAGTGATGCTGGCCTACGCGATCCGCCGCCTCGGCTACGGGTTCCTGGTCGTGCAGGGCGTGCTCGGCCTGCTCTTCGTGCTCTTCTTCCTCTACGCCGAGCCGATCGACATGGCGCGCCGCGCGGTCGGCGAGAAGGCGCCGCCCGAGGTGCTGCAGCGCTGGATCGAGAAGAACGGCTACGACCGCCCGTGGACCGAGCAGCTGGGCGACCACTACCGGCGCATGCTGACCTTCGACTTCGGTGCGAGCGACGCCGACGGCGTCCCGATCGTGCGCCGGCTGCGCGAGGGAGCCGGCCCGAGCCTGTCCTTCATGCTGCCGACCTTCGTGCTCGGCCTCGGACTCGGCATCGGGCTCGCGCTCTTCGTCGCCTACTTCCGCGAGACCTACATCGACCGCGCCGGCGTCGTGCTCGCGGTGCTCGCGATGAGCGTGTCGATGCTGCTCTACATCATCTTCTGCCAGTACGTGATGGGGAAGGTGCTCAACTGGTTCCCGATCTCGGGCTTCGACCCCGACCCCGCCGTGCTGCCGCGCTTCCTCGCGATGCCGATCCTGATCGGCGTGCTGGCCGGGATCGGCGGGGAGGTGCGCTTCTACCGCACCGTCTTCGTCGAGGAGACGAGCCGCGACTACGTGCGCACCGCGCGCGCGAAGGGCTGCGGCGACGGGCGCGTGATGTCGCACCACGTGCTGCGCAACGCGCTGATCCCGATCCTGACGCGCGTCGTCGTCGCGATCCCGTTCCTGTTCACCGGCAGCCTGCTCGTCGAGTCCTTCTTCGGCATTCCCGGGCTCGGCGCCGTGACGGTCGAGGCGATCCACGGCAACGACTTCTCGACGCTGCGCGCGATGGTCTATCTGTCGGCGCTGGTCTTCATCCTCTTCCAGATCGTCACCGACTTCAGCTACACGCTCGCCGACCCGAGGGTGAGGCTCGAGTAGCGTGGAGAGCCACCAGGTCTCGAATGCGGTCGTCGCGGTGCTGCTCGTCGGCGCACTGCTCGTCGTGCGCGCGGTGCGGCGCAGCCGCTACTGGCGCGAGTCGCTGCGCGAGCTGTGGCGCCGCCGCCGCGTCGCGCTGCTCGTGATCGCCGGCTACGTCGCGCTCGCGCTCGCCGACTCGATGTCGTGGATCGACGCGCAGGGCGCTGTCGGCTTCGCGGCGCACACGCCGCGCACGCTGCTCGACCGCGCGTTCCCGGCCGACTTCCAGGAGCGCAGCTACTCGGCGCCGCTCGCCGCGGCCGAGTTCTACGGCGACGCGCCGCTGCGCCACCCGGGCCGCCACCTGCTCGGCACCGACATCCTCGGCCGCGACGTGCTGCACCTGACGCTCAAGGGCGCCCGCGTCGCGCTGCTGATCGGGGGACTGACGAGCCTGATCGTGATCCCGCTGGCGCTCTTCTTCGGCATGTCGGCCGGCTACTTCGGGGGCCGCGTCGACGACGCGGTCTTCTTCGTGATGTCGACGCTCGCGTCGATCCCGCCGCTGCTGCTGCTGATCGCGCTGATCCTCGCGCTCGGGCGCGGGCCGCTGCAGGTGTGCGTCGCCATGGGCGTCACGAGCTGGGTCGGCTTCTGCCGCGTCGTGCGCGGCGAGACCTTCAAGCTGCGTGAGCTCGACTACGTGCAGGCCGCGCGCGCGCTCGGCGCGTCGGAGTGGACGGTCGTCGTGCGCCACGTCCTGCCGAACCTGATGCACCTCGTCGTCATCACCTTCGTGCTGCTCTTCTCGGGCATGGTGCTCTCCGAGGCGATCCTCGCGTGGCTCGGGATCGGCATCGACGGCAGCTGGGGCCAGATGATCGACCAGGCGCGCGACGAGCTCGCGCGCGAGCCGATCATCTGGTGGAACCTCGGCGCTGCGTCGCTGGCGCTCTTCGGGCTGATCCTCGCGGTGAATCTCGTCGGCGACGCGATCCGCGACGTCCTCGACCCGCGCACCCTGCGGGAGGACCGGTGAGCGGCGACGCGGCGGTGCTCGAGGTCGAGCGGCTCGTCACGAGCTTCCCGGCCGAGACCGGCCGGGCCGCGGTCGTCGACGGCGTCGACCTGCGGCTCGCGCCCGGCGAGGTGCTCGCGCTCGTCGGCGAGTCGGGCTGCGGCAAGTCGATGACGGCGCTCTCGATCCTGCGCCTCGTGCCGCGGCCGGGCCGCGTCGAGTCGGGTCGGGTGCGCCTCGGCGAACGCGAGCTGCTCGAGCTGCCGGTCGCCGAGATGCGCGCGGTGCGCGGCGCCGAGGCGGCGATGATCTTCCAGGAGCCGATGACGAGCCTGAACCCGGTGCAGACGGTGGGCGCGCAGGTCGTCGAGGCGATCCGGCTGCACGAGCGCGTCAGCGCCGACGCCGCGCGGGCGCGCACCGTCGAGCTCTTC
>CAZQYK010000622.1:0-3943 GCA_964597285.1 uncultured Spirochaetales bacterium | reverse complement strand
ACCAGCGCCTCGTCGCCGACGCGCGCCGCGCGATCGTCGAGGGCGGCTTCGCGGAGTTCCGCGAGGACTTCCTCGCCCACTACGGCGAGGCGCAGCAGGGCGGCAGCTCGCGCGCAGGCCCATCGCATCCGTGACGGCGGTCACGCGGCTGCGGCGCGCTGCGGCCGATCCACCCCCTCGAGTCCGTCGCTGGTCGCAGGGGCCCAGCCGCGCTGGAGCCGCCCCGTGCACCGCCGACGCCGAGAGCTCTGGATCCTGATCGCGCTCACCGCGCTGCTCGCGGCGCCGCTGCGCGGCGCGGCCGACGAGGCGGGCGAGCGCGCGGGCTGGAGCGCCTGGCGCCAGCAGCTCGGGATCCGCGCGGTTCCGTTCGCGAGCGGCGCCGCGCAGGCCGACGTGCGACAGCTGCCGGTCGTCGGCGGCCGCGCGGTCGCCGACGCGTGGTCGGGCGTGAGGCTCTGGGCGCGCGGAGCCGGCTACGCGGTGGGGCGCCGCTCGGCCGGCTACGGCCTCCAGGGCGGCGCCGCGTGGCGGCTTGGCGACGGCGTCGACCTCACCGCCGGCTACCGCCTCACCGGCTGGTCGCTCGGCGACCGCCTCGATCCCGAGATCGCCGACGTCGCCGACCGCGACGGCGCGCCCTTCGTCGGCGTCGACATCGAGTTCTAGCGTTCGAGCGCGGGCGGCGCGGCGGCTTCGGGCGGGTATGCTCCGCCGCCGATGCCGAACGACCTGCTCTCGCCCGAAGAGGTGCTCGCGCGCTACGACGCCGGCCCGAAGAGCGGCGTCTTCACCGACGGCTCGTGCGAGGGCAACCCCGGGCCCGGCGGCTGGGGCGTCGTCTGGGTCGAGGACGACGAGATCGTCGCGAAGCGCAGCGGCACCGACCCGTCGACGACGAACAACCGCATGGAGCTCACCGCGCTGATCGCCGCCTACGAGCTGCTGCCGGCCGACGCCGAGCTGACCGTCTACTCCGACAGCCAGCTGTGCGTGAAGACCGTCAACGAGTGGGCCGAGGGCTGGCGGCGCCGCGGCTGGCGGCGCAAGAGCGGCCCGATCGCGAACCTCGAGCTCGTGCAGCGCCTCTACGCGCTCTCGCTCGAGCGCCCGAAGGTGCGCCTCGAGTGGATCCGCGCGCACGACGGCTCGCGCTGGAACGAGTACGCCGACGCGCTGTCGAACGCCTTCATGCGGGAGCGTTAGTCGACCAGCCGCCTCCGCTCCTCCTCCGCGTCGAAGCGCTCCCAGAACAGGCACGCGTCGACCGATCGCCGCGGCGGGCGGCCGTAGCGGCCGCGCGGCCAGCCGATCGGCAGCATCGCGCAGCTCGGCCGCTCTGACGGGAGCCCGAGATAGGCGTCGATCTCGGCGCCGCGCGCGACGTGCAGCGTCGTCAGCGACGCGCCGAGCCCCACCGAGCGGCAGGCGAGCAGCACGTTCTGGATGCACGGGAAGAGCGCCTGGTGCTGCGTCTCGCCGCGCCGCTTCCAGCCGGCGACGAAGAGCAGCACCGGCGCCTCGTGCAGGTGGTCGGCGAGGTGCTGCGCCGCGCGCACGTTGCGCCGCTTCGCCTCGGGGTAGTCGGGCGCCTTCGCCGCCTCGCTCGCGCGCGCGGCATAGTGGCGGAAGGTCTCGCGATAGCGCTCGGCGATCCACACGCGGCGCTCGGGCTCGCTGACCGCGACGAAGCTCCACGGCTGGCGGTTGCCGCCGCTCGGCGCGAAGGTGCCGGCCTCGCAGACCTGGCGGATCAGCGCCGGCGGCACCGGGTCGGGCCGGAGCCTTCGGATCGCGCGCGTCGTGCGGAGGCCCTCGAGCAGCGGCACGTCCTCGCCGATCGCGTCGACGTCGATCTCGGGCCCGCGCGCGCTCAGAGCCGCGCTCCGCCTAGCTTCAGGATCCGCTCGAAGGCCACCGGCTCGATCGGCATCACCGAGAGCCGGCTCTGGGTGACGAGCGGGATCTTCGCGAGCGCAGCGTCGGCCTTGACCTCCGCCAGGGTCACCGGCTCGCGCAGTGGCGCGCGCGGCACGAGATCGACGACGACCCAGCGCTCGTCGTCGGTGGTCGGGTCGGGATAGGCCGTGCGCGTCACCGAGGCCACGCCGACGATCTCCTTGCCCTCGTTGCTGTGGTAGTAGAGCACGAGGTCGCCGCGGGACATCGCCGCGAGGTTGTTGCGCGCCTGCGCGTTGCGCACGCCGTCCCAGACGGTGCGGCCGTCGCGCACGAGGTCGCTCCACGCGTAGACCGAGGGCTCCGACTTCACGAGCCAGCGCCCGGCGCCGCCGGCCGCGGCGCTCTTCTTCTTCGCGGCCTTCTTCTTCCGCGCCGCCACTACTGGAGGTCTCCCGGCGTGTGGCGGCGCGTGTACTCGTGGGCGAGGTAGACCGCGAGCGAGCGCGGCGCGAGGCGCTGGGCCGCGTTCGCGCGCAGCCAGTTGAACCAGCCCGACACGACCGAGGGCTGGCGGCCGAGCGCGTCGAGCGCCGCGGCGACCACCGCCTCGGGCCGCTCGCCCGCGTGCGGCAGCTCGCCGGCGACGTCGTGGAACTCGGTGTCGGTCGTCCCCGGCTCGACGACGAGCACGTCGACGCCGCGTGCGCGCTGCTCGACGTGCAGCGCCTCGGCGAGGAAGAGGTCGAAGGCCTTCGTCGCGGCGTACACGGCGTGCAGCGGCAGCGGCTGGCGCCCCGACACCGAGCCGGTGAAGATCACCGCGCCGCGCCCCTGCTCGTGCATCCGCGGCAGCAGGCGCCGCGCGAGCAGCAGCGGCGCGAGGCAGTTCACGTTCACCATGTCGCGCAGCCGCTCGGCGCGCTGGTCCTCGAAGCGGCCGACGCCGCCGAAGCCAGCGTTGTTGACGAGCACCGCGATCGTCAGGTCCGACACCGCGCGCACCAGGCGCTCTGCGCCCTCGGCGTTCGCGAGGTTCTCCTCGACGACGCGCGTGCGTACGCCGGAGCCCTTCTCGAGCTCGCCGGCGAGCTCGTCGAGGCGCTCGCGGCGGCGCGCGGTCAGCACCACCGACATGCCGTCGCGCGCGAGCGCGCGCGCGAACGCGGCGCCGATGCCCGAAGAGGCGCCGGTCACGAGCGCCCACTCGCCGTAGCGCTCGCGCAGCGGCACGCGCTCGGCGCCGAAGAGCGGCTCGGCGCGCCACAGCTCGCGCGTGAGCCACGCGAAGGGCACGAAGGCCGCAACGCCCAGCAGGAAGGAGTCGCGGTACAGGATCGGCCACACGAGCATCCCGAGCGCGACCGAGCCCGCGTAGACGGCCGCCCACGGCCACATCCAGCTGCGCATGCGGTAGAAGCCGTAGAAGCCCGCCGCGTAGATCGCTGCGTGCAGCGGCTCGGTGAGCTTCGCGCCCCAGCCGCGCAGCATCACGCCGACCCACACCTCCTCGTCGTGCGCGACCGGCTTCCACAGGAAGTCCCACGGCACGTAGACGAAGGCCATCCACGCGCAGAACACCATCAGCGCATTGATCCAGAACGGGCGCCCCTCGAAGACGCCGCGCAGCCACTCGTGCAACGCTCGGCCTCCCGGCGGCCCCGGCGCCGCCGCCCGGATCTTACCCTCCCCGGGTTCGCGGGCCATTCGCGGCGCCGCACCGCGCGCCGCGCGCTACGTCGGGTCGTCGGGGTCGGCGCGAAGCGGCACGAAGCGCACCGGCATCAGGCTGCGGCGCACGACGCCGCTCTCGGTCTTCTCGACGAGCAGCAGCTCCTGGAACATCCGCCCGCCGACGGGGATCACGAGGCGGCCGCCCGGCGCGAGCTGCTCGACGAGCGGCTCGGGCACGTGGTCGGGCGCCGCGGTGACGACGATCGCGTCGAAGGGCGCGTGCTCGGGCCAGCCCCGGTAGCCGTCGCCGGTGCGGGCGTGCACGTTGCGGTAGCCGAGGCGCTCGAGGTCGGCCTTCGCGCGCGCGGCG
>CAZQYK010000621.1:0-8384 GCA_964597285.1 uncultured Spirochaetales bacterium | reverse complement strand
CGCGACGCCGACGCCGAGCATCGGGTCGTCGAGCGCGGTCACCTGGGGGTAGCGCGCGAGCGCCGCGCGCCACGCGAAGCGGGCCGCGCGGACGTTCGGGTTGCGCTCGAGCACGAGGCGCACGAGTGCGCCGCGCTCGAGCACCACGGCGTCTTCGAAGACCCGATCGTCCGCGGCGAGCGGGCGCGCCTGCGCCTCCGAGCGCTGCCACGCCTCGCTCTGGGTCCGGTATCGGTGGGGCGCGCTGGAGCACGCCGTCGTCGCCGCGAGACCGAGCAGCAACAGGGCCGCTCTGCCCCGCGCGGCGCTCCGCGCGATGTTCGGTCGCATTCGAGATCTCCTCGCACACGGGTTGCGACGCACCCGCCGAGTGCGGGCGCGTCCGCCGTCCGGGTCTCCCGGGTGCGAGGCTCAGCTGCGCAGAACGACCGAGAGACGAAGCGGAGAAACCCGACGCGCGAGGTCTGCTGCGTGCGCGGGCGTGGGCGGCCTGCAGCCGTCCAGGGGAGTCGCAGACGGGAGTGCGAGGGCGACGTGAACGCTCGACGACTCGAGCGTTCGCTTCGCAGCGAGCGGCGGCGCCTCGGACGCGCCGCTCGAGCAAGATGCGGCGGAGGCCAGCTGCGCATCGCACCCGCCGGATCCGATCGAGCCGTCGCTCGCCGCGTGGCACGGCGCGGGAGGGCAGCAGCACGCGCCGCAGAGCTCGGCAGCGAGCGCCACCGCGGGCGCCACGGCGAACGCCACGGCCAGCAGCGACACGGCGAGGCGTTCGCGAACGCTCATACCGTTGCTTCTATCAATCCAGGCGCGCAGCGTCAAACGACACCCTCCCCTCCCCCACCGCTTCGGCTGCCCTCGCCGTCGGTCTTGAGCCCCGCCATCGAGGCGGCCCCCTCCCGCTCGAGGCGGTCCATCGGGCGCTCGAGATGGTCCCAGAATCCGCTCCCGAACAGCAGCACCGGCCCTCGTCTCGGGTCCGCCTCCATCGGATGCGGCTCGCTAGATCTCGACCCGGCGCAGCCGAAGTGCATTCCCGATCACCGACACGGAGCTCAGGCTCATCGCCGCCGCGGCGATCATCGGGCTGAGCAGCAGGCCCAGCACCGGGTAGAGGACGCCGGCAGCCACCGGCACGCCGAGCGCGTTGTACGCGAATGCGAAGAAGAGGTTCTGTCGGATGTTGCGCATCGTGCTCTGGCTCAGGCGCCTCGCCCGCAGGATCCCGCGCAGGTCGCCGCGCACGAGCGTCACGCCGGCGCTCTGCATCGCGACGTCGGTACCGGTGCCCATCGCGACGCCGACCTGCGCCTGGGCGAGCGCCGGCGCGTCGTTGACGCCGTCGCCGGCCATCGCGACGACGCGCCCCTCGGCCTGGAGTTGCCGCACCGCTTCGGCCTTCTGGTCGGGCAGCACGTCCGCGACGACCTCGTCGAGGCCGAGCCGCTTCGCCACCGCATCGGCGGTCGTGCGGTTGTCGCCGGTCAGCATCACGATCCGCAGCCCCTCGGCGTGCAGGCCCGCGACGGCGTCGGGCGTCGACTCCTTGATCGGGTCGGCGACCCCGACCAGGCCTGCGAGCCCGCCGCCGACCGCGACGAACATCACCGTCTGGGCATCGGCGCGCATTGCGTCGGCGACGTCGGCGAGCGCGTCGGCGTCGGCGCCGAGCTCGGCCATCAGCTTCCGGTTGCCGACGCCGATCGCACGGTCGTCGACGCGGCCGACGACGCCCAGCCCGGTCCGGGACTCGAACGCGCCCGCCTCCGGCAGCGCGAGGCCGCGTTCCTCGGCGCCCGCGACGATCGCCTGGGCCAGCGGATGCTCGCTCGCGCGCTCGAGCGCAGCCGCGAGACGCAACACCTCCGGCTCGTCGAAGCCCTTCCCCGCGACGACGCGCACGAGACGCGGTCGGCCCTCGGTGAGCGTTCCGGTCTTGTCGACGACGACGGTGTCGACGTCGCGCAGCAGCTCGATCGCCTCGGCGTTGCGGAACAGCACGCCGACCGTCGCGGCCTTGCCCGTCGCGACCATGATCGACATCGGCGTCGCGAGACCGAGCGCGCAGGGGCACGCGATGATCAACACCGCGACCGCGTTGATCAGGCCGTGCGCCAGTCGCGGATCGGGGCCCCACAGCCCCCACACGACGAAGGTCAGCGCAGCGATCGCGATCACGGCCGGGACGAAGTAGCTCGCGGCGACGTCGGCGAGCCGCTGGATCGGGGCCCGGCTGCGCTGCGCCTCGGCGACCATCGCGACGATCTGCGCCAGCAGCGTCTCGGCGCCGACCCGCTCGGCCCGGATCACGAGCGCTCCGGTGCCGTTCACCGTGGCTCCGGTCACCGCGTCGCCGGCCCGCTTGGTGACCGGGATCGGCTCGCCGGTGAGCATCGACTCGTCGACGGCGCTCTCCCCTTCGAGGACCACGCCGTCCACGGGGACCTTCTCGCCCGGGCGCACCCGCAGCCGGTCGCCGACCCGGACTTCGTCGAGCGGCACGTCGCTCTCGCTGCCATCGTCGTGCAGGCGCCGCGCGGTCTTCGGTGCGAGGCCGAGCAGCGCGCGAATCGCCGCGCCCGTCTGGCTGCGCGCGCGCAGCTCGAGCACCTGGCCGAGCAGCACGAGCGTC
The DNA here is from genome assembly GCA_964597285.1 of uncultured Spirochaetales bacterium. Taxonomy (GTDB): domain Bacteria; phylum Myxococcota_A; class UBA9160; order UBA9160; family SMWR01; genus JAHEJV01. Next base: position 5,752 of record CAZQYK010000621.1, on the reverse strand, counting down.
ACGATCACCGCAGCGGCCTCGAAGTAGACCGCCACCTGACCGTCCGGCCCGCGGAACGAGTCCGGGAACGCCTCCGGCGCCAACGCCGCGATCGCACTGTAGAGCCAAGCGGCACCAGTGCCGATCGCAATCAGCGTGAACATGTTCAGGCGGTGCGTGCGCAACGAGTCCCAGCCGCGCACGAAGAACGGCCACCCACCCCAGAGGACGACCGGCGTCCCGAGCGCGAGCTGTGCCCAGGCGAGCGCAGCGGGCGAGAAGCGCGCGAGCGGGCCGCCGTGAGCCATTTCGCCCATCGCGATCGCGAAGACCGGGAGCGTCAGGGCTGCGCTCACCCAGAAGCGGCGCGTCATGTCGCGCAGCTCCGCGCTCTCCTCGTGGCCCGCCGCCGGAGGTCCCATCGGCTCGAGCGCCATGCCGCACAGCGGACAGCTGCCCGGGCCGTCGCGGCGGACCTCGGGGTGCATCGGGCAGGTCCAGACCGCACCGGGCGCAGCGGCGGCAGAATCGGCCTCGGAACGAGCGTGCGAGGAGCACTGCGACACGACTAACGGCCTCCGATGTGGGCGAACTTCGCGAAGATCTCCATCAGCTCGGCGATCTTCTCGCGGCGCTCCTTCGGACGGCCCGACGCGAACGCCTCGGCGACGCAGGTCTCGACGTGCGCGTGCAGCAGCTGCTTGCCGAGCCCGTCCAGCGCCGCGCGCACCGCGGCGACCTGGAGCAGGATGTCCACGCAGTAGCGCTCCTGCTCGATCATGCGCTCGATTCCGGCCACCTGGCCGGCGATGCGGCGCACGCGTTTCCGAGCCTGCACTCGAGCGTCGGGGTCCATCGCCACGGTCGAGATCGTATACCCCCTATGGGTATTTGACAAGGCCCGCCACCGGAGCCCACCGCCGCCGCCCGGCGGCGCCGAGCGCGACGCCCAGGAAGGCCCCGGCCCCCCACGTTCGCGTCGCGGGCGCCGCCCCCCGCCCGCGAAGGCCGCGACGCCGCCGACCCCGAGGGTCGTGCGGAGCGACCGCGGGCCCGAATCATTCGCCCCGCAAGACGAGCCGGAAGCCGCGCTCTCGGAGCGCGAGCGGTCCGGCTCGCGAAGAGCGGCGCTCGTCGCGGTTGGACGAGCCGTCGCGAGCGCCACCGGGCTCGCGGCCAACCCGATCTACGGTCCGTCCCGATCGGCGACGAACCAGCCGAAGCGATCCCAGAGGGACTGGGCCGCCACGATCCGGAAGCCGGCCTCGCGGAGTCCCGTCTCGAAGCGTGCGGCGTCGAAGCGATCGACCTGAGGATGCTCGAGGAGGCGCCGCCAGAGGGGAGCCGTGATGAAGCGCTCGAGCACCTCCTCGGCGTAGAGCCGGCCGCCCGGCCGCAGCACGCGACGGATCTCGCGAAGCGCGGCGCGCCAGTCCGGGACGTGGTGGACGATGCCGAAGTCGAACACCGCGTCGTAGTGCGCCTCGGGAGCCGCGATCGCGCTGACGTCGCCGACCCACAGGCGGACGTTCCGCCCTCGCAGTCGCCCGCGGGCGCGCTCGACCATGCGGGGATCGAGGTCGAAGGCATCGACCTCACCGGCTCCGAAGCGATCGAGGATCAGCGAGACGCCCACGCCGCGCCCGCAGCCGACCTCGAGCGCTCGCCCTCCGCGCAGCCGCCCGCCCAGCGCGAGCAGGCGCCTCGCCTCGAAGCGCCGCTGGATCGCGGCGCGAATCGGGTTGTTCATCAGCGCCGTCTCGATCGAGTTGAGACGCATCTCGGTCCGGCTCCCGTCGGCGCGCGAGGGGAGACGGATAGCTCTATCCGAAGCTGTTGAACACGCCCTTCAGGAAGTCCTCTTCGCTGACGCCGAACTTCTGGCCGAAGCCGTGGCGCTCGTCGATCGCGCGGTAGAGCTGGCGCAGCAGCTCTCGGAAGGTCTCGCGCACGCCCTCGCCGCGGATCGCGACGGCCGGGAAGGTCGGGATCCCGCCCCAGGCCTCCTTGATCTCGTCGAGCGGCTTCACGTCCTTCAGGTCGCGCTTGTTGAACTGCACCACCTTCGGCATCCGCTCGAAGTCGATGCCGTTGCTCTTGAGGTTCGCCTCCATGTCGCGCCACGAGTACGCGTTCGCCGACGCGCTCGCGCGCTGCGAGTCGGCGACGAAGACGACCGCGTCGGCCCCGGAGAGCACGACCTTGCGCGTCGACTTGTGCATCACCTGCCCGGGCACGGTGAAGAGCTTGAGCTTCACCGAGAAGCCGTTCGCGGTGCCGAACTCGATCGGCAGGAAGTCGAAGTAGAGCGTGCGGTCGCCGGTCGTGTCGAGCGTGACCATCTTGCCGCGCGACCCGGTGTCCACGAGCTGGTGGAGCATCTGCAGGTTGGTGGTCTTGCCGGAGAGCGCGGGGCCGTAATAGACCACCTTCACGGTGATCTCGCGCTCCGACAGGTTGATCTGGACCATGCGCGCCTGCCCTTCCGACGGCGGTTGCCTCGGTGCTCATCGGCCCGACCCGGGGGCGAATGAAGGGCGCGCGCCACCGCGCGGGGGCTTTTCCCGGCAGCGCGTCTAGCCGGAGCGGAATGCGTCCAGCAGCACGCGAGCCGCGCGGGCCGGGGTCGTGCGCAGCGCGACGACGTCGTCCTCGATCTCGGCCATGCGCCGCGCGACCTCCGGGTGCGCCCGGAACGCGCGGCGCAGGCCCGCGTCGACGAGGCTCCACAGCCAGGCCCGCGTCTGCTCGCGGCGGCGCGCGTCGGCCTCGCCGGCCGCGCGCAGCGCCTCGCGCTGCTCGAGCACCATCGCCCAGGCCGCGTCGACGCCCTGGCCGGTGAGGCCGCTCGCGCACAGCACGCGCGGGCGCCAGTGCGGCGAGAGCGGCCGCAGCAGCGACAGCGCCCGCTCGTGCTCGGCGCGCGAGCGCTCGGCGCGCTCGACGCCGTCGCCGTCGGCCTTGTGCACGACGAGGCCGTCGGCCAGCTCGAGCACGCCCTTCTTGATGCCCTGCAGCTCGTCGCCCGAGCCCGGCTGCAGCAGCACGAGGAAGAAGTCGACCATGCCCGCGACGGCGACCTCGGACTGCCCGATGCCGACCGTCTCGACGATCACGACGTCGAAGCCGGCCGCCTCGCAGACGAGCATCGACTCGCGCGTGCGCTGCGCGACGCCGCCGAGCGTGCCGCTCGACGGCGACGGGCGGATGAAGGCCTCGTCGCGCTGCGCGAGCCGCTCCATCCGCGTCTTGTCCCCGAGGATGCTGCCGCCGGTGACGGGGCTGCTCGGGTCGACGGCGAGCACCGCGACGCGATGGCCCTTGTCGACGAGCCGCAGGCCGAGCGCCTCGATGAAGGTGCTCTTGCCGACGCCGGGCGGGCCGGTGATGCCGAGCCGCACCGCACCGCCGGCCTCGGGCACGAGCGCGTCGAGGATCTCCTGGCCGCGCTCGGCGTGGTCGTCGCGCGTGCTCTCGAGCAGCGTGATCGTGCGCGCGAGCGCGCGGCGGTCGCCCGAGCGGATCGCGTCGCAGACCTGCGCGACGGAATCCCCGCCCCGGCTCATCTGCGGCGGTCTCGGACCACCTGGAGCACCTCGCGCGCCGCCTTCGGCACCGGCGTGCCCGGCCCGAACACCGCCGCGACGCCGTGCTCGCGCAGCGCCGCGTAGTCGCGCGGCGGGATGATGCCGCCGACGACGACGGCGACCTGCGGCGCGCCGACCTCCTCGAGCGCCTTCACGAGCGCCGGCACGAGCGTCTTGTGCCCCGCGGCCTGGCTCGACACGCCGACGACGTGCACGTCGTTGTCGACGGCCTGGCGCGCGGCCTCCTCCGGCGTCTGGAAGAGCGGCCCGACGTCGACGTCGAAGCCGAGGTCGGCGAAGGCCGTCGCGATCACCTTCATGCCGCGGTCGTGGCCGTCCTGGCCGAGCTTGACGACGAGCATCCGTGGGCGGCGCCCCTCGCCCTCGGCGAACTCCTTCACCTCGCGCGCCACGTCGTCGAAGTCCGCGTCGCCGTGGTAGCTCGCGCCGTACACACCCGACACCGCCTTCACCTCGGCGCGGTGACGCGTGTAGACCTCTTCGAGCGCGGCCGAGATCTCGCCGACGCTGCAGCGCGCGCGCGCGGCGTCGACCGCGGCCTCGAGCAGGTTCCCGTCGCCGCTGCGCGCGAGCTCGCGCAGGCGCCCGAGGCAGCGCTCCACCGCCGCTGCGTCGCGCCGCGCGCGGATCGCCTCGAGCCGGCGCACCTGGGACTCGCGCACCGCGCTGTTGTCGATGTCGCGCACGTCGAGCTCGGCCTCGACCGGCGGCGGGTACTTGTTGACGCCGACGATCACGTCCTCGCCGCTGTCGATGCGCGCCTGGCGGCGCGTCGCCGCCTCTTCGATGCGCAGCTTCGGCATGCCGGCGACGATCGCCTTCGTCATGCCGCCGAGCTCCTCGACCTCGTCGATCAGCTCGTTCGCGGCGCGGTAGACGCTCTCGGTCAGCGACTCCATGAAGTACGAGCCGCCCCACGGGTCGATCACGGCCGGGATGCCGGTCTCCTCCTGGAGGATCAGCTGCGTGTTGCGCGCGACCCTCGCCGCCTGGTCGGTCGGCAGGCTCACCGCCTCGTCGTAGCCGTTCGTGTGCAGGCTCTGCGTGCCTCCGAACACCGCCGCCATCGCCTCGATCGTCGTGCGCACGACGTTGTTCATCGGGTCCTGCTCGGTGAGGCTCGCGCCCGAGGTCTGGCAGTGGGTGCGCAGCATCAGCGACTTGTCCTTCTTCGGCGCGAACTCGTCGCGCATGCGCTCGGCCCAGATCCGCCGCGCGGCGCGCATCTTCGCGACCTCGAGGTAGAAGCTCATGCCGATGCACCAGAAGAAGGACAGGCGGCCCGCGAAGGCGTCGACGTCGAGCCCCTTCGACGACGCCGCGCGCACGTACTCGAGGCCGTCGGCGATCGTGAACGCGAGCTCCTGCACCGTCGTCGCGCCGGCCTCCTGCATGTGGTAGCCGCTGATCGAGATCGAGTTGAACTTCGGCATGTTCGACGCCGTGTACTCGATGATGTCCGCGACGATCCGCATCGAGGGCTCGGGCGGATAGATGTAGGTGTTGCGGACCATGAACTCCTTGAGGATGTCGTTCTGGATCGTGCCGGCGAGCTTCTCCGGCGGCACGTTCTGCTCCTCGCCGGCGACGACGAAGCACGCCATCACCGGCAGCACCGCGCCGTTCATCGTCATCGACACCGTCACCTGGTCGAGCGGGATCCCGTCGAAGAGGATCTTCATGTCCTCGACCGAGTCGACCGCGACGCCCGCCTTGCCGACGTCGCCGACGACGCGCGGGTGGTCCGAGTCGTAGCCGCGGTGGGTCGCGAGGTCGAAGGCGACCGACAGGCCCTGCTGTCCCGCGGCGAGGTTCGCGCGGTAGAAGGCGTTCGACTCCTCGGCGGTCGAGAAGCCGGCGTACTGGCGCAGCGTCCACGCGCGGTTCGCGTACATCGTCGCGCGCGGGCCGCGCACGAACGGGAACGCGCCCGGCAGCGTGTCGACGTGCTCGAGGCCCTCGAGGTCGGCCGCGGTGTAGAGCGGCTTGAGGCGCAGGCCGTCGGGCGTCGTGCGCTCGAGGCTCTCGGGGTCGCCGCCGCGCAGATCCTCCGCGGCCAGCTCGCGCCAGCGCGCGAGATCGGCGCCGGCCTTCGGGGTTCCACTCATCGCTCGGGCTCCGCTCTTCGGGGGTTGCCGCGCGCGCGCCTCCGCTCCGCGGGCCAG
>CAZQYK010000620.1:0-8725 GCA_964597285.1 uncultured Spirochaetales bacterium | reverse complement strand
GGAAGGGATCGTGGCTCGCCGTCGCGGCCGTACTGATCGGTTTCCTGCTGCTTCCCTTCGGTCTCGGCCGGCAAGGCTCGTGGAGCACCGGACCGATCTCGAACGGCCACGCGGCGATCGCCGACGACTGCTCGAGGTGCCACGCACCGTTCGCGGCCGTCCGCAACGACGACTGCCTCGAGTGCCACGCGTCGATCGCGTCGCACGTCGAGGCGCGCGACGAGCTCGCGTACCTGGATGCGCTGCGCTGCGGCGGGTGCCATCTCGAGCACCGCGGCGCCGACGGGCTCGCCGCGCTCGCGGACGAGCGGTGTGCGAGCTGTCACGCCGACCTCGACGAGACGCACGAGACCCGCCTCTCGCCGGCCTCCGACTTCGGCGCAGACCATCCGGAGTTCACGCTCCACATGCTGCGCGTGAGCGACCGGGCCGAGGGCGACGAGGCGGGTCGCGTCGGCCCGGTTCGCGTCGCCTGGAGCCCGGAGGCCCGCGAGGCTTCGGGCCTCAAGTTCAGTCACCTCGACCACGTCGGCGGCGTGCGCCGAGCCGACCAGTCGCAGGGCACCCTCCGTTGCGACGCCTGCCACGTTCCGGACGAGGGTGGGCGTCGGATGCGGCCGATCGGCTTCGAGGAGCACTGTCGCAGCTGCCACCCGCTGAATTACGGCAGCGAGAGCGCCTGGATCCGGGCCGACCAGGCGCCGCACGGCGCGCCCGGCGAGCTGTTCCGCTATCTGCGACGCGCATACCTCGAGGACGCGCTTCCGCGCGAGCCGGGCGAGACTCGCGAAGAGCAACAGCGCCGCCAGAACCTGTTCGTCCGACCCGGCCGGCAGCGCACAGCGGAGGAGGAGCGGATCCTCCAGGCCGTCGAGCAACGGGCGACCGGCGCCCTCGAGCTCCTGATGAGCGACGCCTACTGTGGCAATTGCCACACGCTCGAGCCCGAAGCATCACCGTCGCCGAGCGACGTGGCTCCGGTCGCGCTGACCCGGGCCTGGCTCGGCACGTCGCGTTTCGACCACGCGTCGCACGCGACGGCGCGATGCGGCGCTTGTCATCCGCGCGCCGCGGTCCACAGCGAGGAATACGAAGCGGTTTCGGAGGGTTTCGAGCGCGCGGCCGGCACCGAAGCCGCGGCGATTCCCTACGGCCTCGTGTCGAGCGCGAAGCTGCGCGCCGACGGAATCGAGCCGAGTGACGAAGCGTCGGACGTGCTCGTTCCAGGTCTCGACGTCTGTCGGCGTTGTCATGCCGGGTCCTTCGCGAGCGCCCCTCGTGTCGCGTCGCCGTGCGTCATGTGTCATCCCTATCACCAGCCGGGTCACGCCCCGATCCTCGAGAGAGCGCGCGCCTCCGCTATGCGATGAGTCGCCACACACACTTCACTGGGTAAGGGGCTTCCCGGCCGAACCGCGATCGGTTTAGACTGCGGCGGTCGTGACGCACGGAGCCCCGCTCGCCGGTCGGTCGGTCGCCGGGCGCGCCGTCATGATCGCGTTGATAGGGGCATCGTTCACCGTCGGATGCAGCGGCGGCAGCCGCGGGGACGGGGGCGGCGGATGTGCCGGGGAGTGTGCGCAGCCTGGGGGGCTCTCGTCGGCGGAGGTCCAGTCGATCGTCGCGCGCGGCGTTGCGGAGGCGCAGGCGAACGGCGTGGAGGCCACGATCGCCGTCGTCGATCGCGTCGGAAACGTCCTCGTCGTCGTCCAGACGCCCGGCGCGGCGGCGACGGTGCGCGTCGACGGGGGGCGAGGAGCTGCGACCGGGCTCGATGGGCTCGACCTCGACGCGCGTCTCGCGGCGATCAGCAAGGCCGGCACCGGCGCGTACCTATCGAGCCAGGGCAATGCGTTCTCGACGCGGACCGCGTCGCAGATCGTCCAGGAGAACTTCAATCCCGGCGAGCGGTTCCGGGCCGGCGGCCCGTTGTTCGGCGTGCAGTTCTCGCAGCTGCCCTGCGGCGACTTCGTGCGCCGGCTCGGTCAGGACGGAACCTCGGGGCCGAAGCGACTCCCGCTCGGCTTCTCGGCGGATCCGGGTGGTCTGCCGCTGTACAAGCCCGACCCGAGCGGCATCGGTCGCGTTCCGGTGGGCGGGGTCGGCGTCGAGTCGGACGGCATCTACGGGGCCGACCCGAACATCCTCGACTTCGATACGAGCCTCGACGAGCGCATCGCCACGGCCGCGGCCAGCGGACACGCGGCGCCCATCGAGCGCCGCGCCGATCGCATTGCCGTCGACGGCCGCTTCCTTCGCTTCGCAGACGACGAGGCCACGTCGACCGCGCCCGGTGCGATGCTGCCGATCCCGACCGCCGGGGCCACGGCGGTTCCGGTCACGGGGTTCTACGAGCCTGCACCCTTTCCGCCCGCCGTTCCGGGAGACGAGTATCTCGCGGGCCAGACCTTCCTGACGCCATCGGCCGGGATCACGTCTGACGCGTCGCTGATGTTTACGGACGCGTCCGGAGCGCCGATTCCCGTCGAGGTTATTTCGAGCGCCGCCGACGCGAATCTGTACGACCCGATCGCTTCGCTGCAGCCGCCACCGGGCTCCGGCGGCATGACCCAGGCCGAGGTGACGATCCTTCTGCGCGAGACGCTGCGCGTCGCGACTCGCACGCGGGGTCAGATCCGCCGTCCCCAGGGCTCGTCGGCGCGCGTGAACGTCTCCGTCGTGGACGTCGCGGGGAACCTGCTCGGGTTCATCCGCAGCGCCGACGCGCCCGTCTTCGGAGCCGACGTCTCGCTCCAGAAGGCGCGGACCGCAGCGTTCTTCTCGCGCTCCGACGCCGCGACGATCCTGTCCGCGCTAGGCTCCGACCCGCTCGCCGCGACGCTGCCCGGCCGCTTCCGTGCGCCGGCCGCGTACCTGGCGTCGCTCCAGGCGGCGATCCCGGGCGCACTCACCGACGGCACCGCCTTCTCGGACCGCGCCGGCGGCAACCTGTCGCGACCGTTCTTTCCCGACGGCATCAATGGAAACGCCAACGGCCCGCTGAGCCGGCCGACCCTTCCCGGCGCGAACGAGTGGAGCGTGTTCTCCACCGGGCTCCAGCTCGACGTGTCTGCCGCGAACCTCTTCGCCGCGCTCGGCGGAGGTGCAGGGACCCAGTGTCCGACGTCGCCGATCGACAGTGTCGACAACGGACTGCAGATCTTCCCGGGCAGCGTTCCGATCTACCGGGGCGGCCAGCTCGTCGGGGGCATCGGCATCTCCGGCGACGGCGTCGACCAGGACGACCTGATCGCCTTCCTCGGCCTCCACAACGCCTCGCTTCAGGCGGGGGTCGGCATCCACAACGCGCCGCCCGCGATCCGCGCCGACGGGCTGCAGATCGGTGGGGTGCACCTGCGCTACGTCAGCTGTCCGCCGAAGCCCTTCCTCGACAGCGACGAGCAGAACGTCTGCGGGGGGAAGTGATGCGGCGTCCGGGCCGTCTGTGTCTGGTCCTCGCGCTCGCGTGCGCCGCTGCGGCCGCGACGCTCGGCGGCGCTCGGACGGTCTCGGCACAGGCGGAGGAGGAGGAAGGCGCCGAAGAGCGCCCGCGCCGCCCTCCGTCGCTCTTCGAGCGGCCGGGAGGACGGCGCGAGCCCCGGCGACCGCCGAGCGCGGACGAGACGGCTCCTCCCGATCCGGCGCCGGACCCGACGGCGACGCCGGAGGGTCCGCCGCCGGGCGAGCGCCCGCGGCAGCGCGCCGAGCCCCTCCCGGCGCGGCCGCGCCGCGAGATCCCGCCCTACGAACGCGTGCCGATCCCCGACCGCTGGCGGATCGTCGAGTCGTTGGGCGTCAACGAGCGGGCCTACGACCCCTACAACCAGAGCACGCTCAAGGCCGACCGCCCGATCTTCGGAACCCAGGACGTGTTCTTCAACCTCGCGATGATCTCCGATCTCACGGTGGAGCCTCGACGGATTCCGACCCCGGTCGGCGTCCAGGCGAACCAGAGCGGGAACACGCTCGACATCTTCGGCGACGGGGAGCAGCTCGGCGTCGTCGAGAACCTGATCGTCTCCACGTCGCTGATCAAGGGCGACACGGTCTTCCGTCCGCCGGACTACGAGCTCCGCTTCACGGCGGTCGGGAACGTCAACTACCAGCAGGTGGAGACGCTCGGCGTCCTGTACGCGGACCCCGACGATGGACGCCGCCGGACCGACTGGCACGTGGGGCCCCAGGACGCCTTCCTCGACGTGCACCTGTGGAACAAGTCCGATCGCTACGACTTCGACAGCATCCGCGTCGGGATCCAGCCCTTCACCACCGACTTCCGCGGCTTCCTGTTCCAGGACAACCAGCTCGGCGCCCGGCTCTTCGGAACCTTCGTCAACAACCGGGTCCAGTACAACCTGGCCTACTTCCGCCGCCTCGAGAAGGACACCAACTCCGGTCTCAACGAGTGGGACGACCTCCGCAAGGACGACGTGTTCGCCGCCAACGTCTACTACCAGGACTTCCCGGTCCTCGGGTTCCAGATGCAGGGCACCGCCGTCTACAACCGCAACCGCGAGGGGAACGAGCAGCACTTCAACGAGAACGACTTCCTCCAGCGTCCGGCGCCCGTCGGCGACGCCCGCGGGCACCACTACGACGTCGTGTACCTGGGCCTGAACGCCGACGGTCACATCGACCGTCTGAACCTGACGCTCAGCGGATACGTCGCGCTGGGCGAGGACGAACGGAGCCCGATTGCCGGGCGCGAGCAGGACATCCGCGCCTACTTCGGAGCGGCCGAGGCCTCGTACGACATCGACTGGTACCGGCTGAAGGCGTTCGCGTTCTACGCGTCGGGCGACGACGATCCCTTCGACGGCACCGCCGGCGGCTTCGACGCGATCTTCGAGAATCCGCAGTTCGCCGGCGCCGACACGAGCTTCTGGCAGCGCCAGTCGATTCCGTTCATCTTCGGCGGCGGCGTCGCGCTCCAGGGCCGCAACGCGATCATTCCCTCGCTGCGAACCTCGAAGGAGGAGGGCCAGTCGAACTTCGTCCATCCCGGGATCCTGATGCTCGGCGTCGGGGCGGACTTCGACCTGCTCCCCGAACTCCGTTTCGAGACGAACGCGGCCTGGCTCAACTTCGACGACACCTCGTCGCTCCGCCTGCTCCGCAATCAGGAGGAGGTGGCCCGCGAGATCGGCTGGGACGTCTCGGGGGCGATCATCTACCGCCCGCTCTTCACGCAGAACGTGATCCTGCGTCTCGCGGGAGCGGTGCTGGTTCCGGGCGAGGGAGTCGAGGATCTCTTCGACGCGCGAGGCGACATGGACCCGTTCTATTCGGTTCTCGCGAATCTGATCCTCACGTACTGATTCGGAAGACACGGGGAACGAGATGCGACGTGCGCGCTGTCTGGTGGTGATCGCGGTCCTCGCATTGGCCGCGAACCCGGGCGGTGCGGAGCCCGGCATGGCGCCCGCGGCCCCGAAGCGGCAGACGCCCGAGCAGGCAGAGGCGAAGAGCGCCGGTTGCGTGAGCTGTCACACGGCGACCGACCGCAAGACGATGCACACCCGGGACGTCGTCGATCTCGGGTGCACCGACTGCCACGGTGGAGATGCCGCTGCGACGCGGTCGTTCGACCAGGAGGTCGACTCCGAGGCGTACGAGGCGGTGAAGCGGCGCGCCCACGTGGCGCCCCGGTTCGGCGGAGAGCCTCCGCAGCGCAGCTACACGGCGTGGCTCCGCGAGTCCGCGGCCTACGTGCGCTTCGTCAATCCCGGCGACCTTCGCGTCGCCGACCTCGCGTGCGGAGCGTGTCACGCGGAGGTCGTCGAGGCGAACCGCCGCAGCCTGATGGCGACGTCTGCGATGTTCTGGACCGGCGCGGCGTACAACAACGGGATCGTGCCGCACAAGCGCTCGTTCCTCGGCGAGCAGTACACGCGAGACGGCAACCCCGCCGCGGTCCGGCTGCCGGCGGGGACGGCGCTCAGCGAGGCCGACGTGCGAGCCGGGGTCGTCCCGCAGCTGCTGCCGCTGCCGCGCTGGGAGACCGTGCGCCCGGCCGACAACTTCCGCGTCTTCGAGCGGGGCGGTCGCTTCATCAGCCCGCTCTTCCCCGAGATCGGCCTGCCGAACCTGTTCCCGGGATTCGACGATCCTGGAAAGCCCGACGTGCGCCAGTCGAACCGGGGCCCCGGAACCGGGGCGAGGATCTCGGTGCCGGTGCTGAACATCCACAAGACGCGGCTCAACGATCCCTCCCTCTGGCTGCTCGGCACCAACGACAACCCGGGAGACTTCCGCTCCTCCGGCTGCACGGCCTGCCACGTCGTGTACGCGAACGATCGCGACCCGATCAGCTCGGGGATCTACGCGAAGCACGGCCACTGGGGCCGGACGGCGACCGTCGACCCGACGATCGCTCGTCTCGAGCGCCCGGACGGAAAGCCCGAAAAGGGACACCCGATCCGCCACGAGTTCTCACGGTCGATTCCCACCAGCCAGTGCATGGTCTGCCACATGCACCAGCCGAACATGTTCCTGAACTCGTATCTCGGGTTCACGATGTGGGACTACGAGTCGGACGCGCCGCTGATGTGGCCCGAGCAACAGCGTCACCCCGACATGGCGGAGGCCTTCGAGATCCTGTCGCGGAATCCCGAGGAGGCGAGCATCCGAGGTTCCTGGGGCGATCTCGAGTTCCTGAGCCGCGTCACAGACGACGTCAATCCGATGGCGAAGGACACCCAGTTCGCCGACTACCACGGCCACGGGTGGAACTTCCGGGCGATCCACAAGCGCGCGAGAGATGGAAGCCTCCTCGACGCCAGCGGCGACGCGATCCCCGACGATCTGCCCCCGTCCGAGAAGTGGCGCCGGGCGGTGCACATGCGGGACATCCACGCCGACGCCGGGATGCAGTGCGCCGACTGCCACTTCGGTCCGGACTCCCACGGCAACGGGAACGTATACGGAGAGGTCGCAGCGCAGGTGGAGATCCGCTGTCGGGACTGCCACGGAACGGCAACCGAGCGCGCGAACCTGCGGACCTCGGGACCGGCCGCTCCCTCCGGAGGGAACGACCTATCCGTCCTGGTCAACGCGGACGGGAACCTGCGATTCGAGTGGGAAGGGACCCAGCTGTACCAGCGGCTGATCATGCCGCCGCACGAGCGGCGCCGCGTGAAGCAGGTCGTCGACGTCGTCGACTCCGCTCATCCCGACTACAATGCCAAAGCGGCCCGGCACAAACTGATCGGCGCGGCCGACGAGAACGGGGCCTGCGAGCGGGCGCACGACGAGGACGAGATGTCGTGCTTCGCATGCCATTCGTCCTGGGTGACGAGCTGCGGCGGCTGTCATCTCCCGATCCAGGCCAACTGGAAGACCGAACGCCACCACTACGAGGGCGGCGAGACGCGGAACTTCGCGACCTACAACCCACAAGTGGCCCGGGAGGAGATGTTCCAGCTCGGCCGGCACGGCGAGGTGAAGAACGGCGTCGTGGCGCCCGTGCGCTCTTCGTCCGCGCTCGTCCTCTCCTCGACCGACATCAACCGGAACCGGATCTACGTGCAGCAGCCGCCCGTGTCGGCATCCGGGTTCAGCTCGCAGGCGTTCGCACCGCACTTCCCGCACACCGTCCGCACGACCGAGACGAAGCAGTGCGGCGACTGCCACGTGTCGGCGGCCGACGACAACAACGCGATCATGGCTCAGCTGCTCCTGCTCGGCACGAACTTCGTGAACTTCGTCGGATTCAACGCCTGGGTCGGCGGAGAGAACGCCATCACGGCCGTCCAGGTCACCGAGTGGGACGAGCCGCAGGCGGTGATCGGAAGCTACCTGCATCGCTACGCGTATCCGGACTACTACCGGGAGCACCAGAGGCGCGGCAAGGAGCTCACGAGGCCGACGCCGGGCGACCTCGACGGGGACCCCGGCGTCGTGCGCTCGCTGCGAGAGTTCCTGCAGGGCGACTTCTTCGGAGGTGCGATCTACGACGGTGCGTACGGTCACGGCTCCGGTCGCGTCGGCTGTCTGCAGCTTCGCGGCGAATACCTGTACGCAGCCGAGGGCTCGCGGGGCACGCGCGCCTACGACGTCCAGGCGATCGGCAACAAGGGATTCTCGGAGCGGATCGTCACGGCGCCCTTCTCTCCGCTCGGGCAGGACACGCGGATTCGGTCGAAGGACGCCACCTGCGTCGCCCTGCCCACGAACCAGCCGGTGCGTCCCGAGCTGAACCGCCGGCAGGCGCAGACGGACGCCCGCTTCCAACGACTGCGCGCCGAGACGCTGCTCGAGGTCAACGCAGAGCAGCGCATGCATCCGGTGTACAGCTACGCGGCGATCGCAGATTCGAAGGAGGGCCTGATCCTCGTCGACGTCGAGACTCTCGGCAACTTCGAGCCGCGCGACAATCACCTGGAGCGCGCACTCACGTGGAATCCCGACGGCCTTCTCGACGGCGCGCGCTACCTGCACTTCGCGGGCCATCTTCTGTACGTCGCGGCCGACCGGGGGATCGTCGTCGTCGACCTCGACGTTCCGCTCGAGCCGCGCGTCCTGTCGGTGATCCCGCTGCGCGGTGCGCGGGCCTCGATGCAGCAGTTCCGCTACCTCTTTGCGCTGGACGAGCAGGGCCTCCAGGTGGTCGACGTCACCGACCCCTCGAAGCCGCGCGTCGTTCCCGGCGCGTCGGTGCCGCTGGCCGACGCGCATCGCCTGTACGTCGCTCGCACCTACGCGTACGTTGCGGCCGGCGGCGAAG
>CAZQYK010000619.1:0-8080 GCA_964597285.1 uncultured Spirochaetales bacterium | reverse complement strand
CGCGGAACGGGCCGATGCTGCGCGACGTCGCCCCACCCGGAGGCTCCACCCTGATCACGTCAGCACCGAAGTCCGCGAGGAGCCTGCCGCACAGCTCGCCCTTCTCGTCGGCGAGGTCCACGACCCGCAGGTCGCGCAGAGGGGCGTCGCTGGACATCAGTCTCCTCGCGGCAGGGGCTGCGAGGACGTCGATCTCCTCGCTGCGGCGGCCGCGCCAGTGTACGCCGACGGGCCGCGGCGCGTATGCTACCGCGCTGCGACGCGGAGGTGGCCGTGCCGGAATCGACAGCCCGGGTCGCGCTCGTGACCGGCGGCGGCGCCGGCATCGGTCGCGCGGTGTGCGAGCGGTTGGCGCGCGACGGCGATCGGGTCGAGATCGCCGAGATCGACGCGGCGCGCGGCGACGAGACCGCGCGCGCGATCGAGGCGGCCGGCCGCCGCGCTCGCGCGAGCGCGGTCGACGTGCGCGACGCCGACGCCGTCGCGGCGTGGGTCGCCGACGTCCGCGAGCGCCACGGCCGCGTCGACGTGCTCGTCAACAACGTCGGCCACTATCTGCGGCCGACGCCCTTCGCGGAGTCGGGGCCCGAGCACTGGAGCGCGCTCGCGCGGATCAACCTCGACCCCGTGTTCGCGGTGACGCGCGCGGTGCTGCCGGCGATGCTCGAGCGCGGCGTCGGCGCCATCGTCAACGTGAGCTCGGTCGAGGGCCTGCGCGGCTACCCGGCCGATCCGGTCTACGGCGCGTACAAGGCCGCCGTCGCGCACTTCACGCGCTGCCTCGCGCTCGAGCTCGCGCCGCGCGGGATCCGCGTCAACGCGATCGCGCCCGATCTGACGCAGTCGCTGCAGGTCGACTACGAGCGCTGGATCCCGGAGGCCGAGCGCGCGAAGTGGAGCATCTGGGCGCCGCTCGGCCGGCCGGGACGCGGTGACGACCAGGCCGACGTCGTCGCGTTCCTCGCGTCCGACGACGCGCGCTTCGTCACCGGGCACGTGATCCCGACCGACGGCGGCACGCTCGTCGCCGGCGGCTGGTTCCGCTCGCTGCGCAGCGGCCGCTGGGTGAACCGGCCTCACGAGCCGTGAGCGCGAGAGGGTGGTGAGCCGCAAGCGGCCGGAGGCCGCGCGCAGTGAGGCGAAGCCGAACGAAGTCCTACGGGTGGGCTGGATCGGGCTCGGCGTGATGGGCGCGCCGATGTGCGGGCACCTGCTGCGGGCGGGGCACGCCGTCACCGTGTCGACGCGCACGCGCGCGAAGGCGGAGCCGCTGCTCGCCGCCGGCGCCGCGTGGGCCGACGGGCCGCGCGCCGTCGCCGAGGCGAGCGACGTGGTGTTCACGATGCTCGGCTTCCCGCGCGACGTGCGCGAGGTCGTGCTCGGCCCGGGCGGCGTGCTCGAGGGCCTGCGCGCCGGCGCGACGCTCGTCGACGCGACGACGAGCGAGCCCGCGCTCGCGCGCGAGATCGCCGACGCGGCCCGCGCGCGCGGTGCGGCCGCGCTCGACGCGCCGGTGTCGGGCGGCGACGTCGGCGCGCGCGAGGCGCGCCTCTCGATCATGGTCGGCGGCGATCCCGACGCCTTCGAGCGCGTGCGGCCGCTGCTCGACGCCCTCGGCCGCACCGTGGTGCTCCAGGGCGGCGCCGGCGCCGGCCAGCACGCGAAGATGGTCAACCAGACGCTGATCGCGTCGAACATGGTCGGGGTCTGCGAGGCGCTGCTCTACGCGCGCCGCGCCGGGCTCGACCCCGAGCGCGTGCTCGCGTCGGTGTCGAGCGGCGCGGCCGGCAGCTGGTCGCTCCAGAACCTGGCGCCGCGGATGCTGGCCGCCGACTGGGCGGCGGGCTTCTACGTCGAGCACTTCGTCAAGGACCTGCAGATCGCGCTACAAGAGGCCGAGCGGATGGGGCTTTCGCTCCCCGGCCTCGCGCTCGCGGAGCATCTCTACGAGCAGCTGGCCGCCGCCGGCCACGGCCGGTCGGGAACCCAGGCGCTGATTCTCGCGCTCGACGCCGCCCAAATCTGACACTCCGTCAGAAATCCGGGTAGAATGCG
The DNA here is from genome assembly GCA_964597285.1 of uncultured Spirochaetales bacterium. Taxonomy (GTDB): domain Bacteria; phylum Myxococcota_A; class UBA9160; order UBA9160; family SMWR01; genus JAHEJV01. Next base: position 6,025 of record CAZQYK010000619.1, on the reverse strand, counting down.
CCGACGGCCCGGCACCGGGCCGCTCGAGCCAGGAGGAGGCCTCCGTGCAGACCGACGACCTGATCCTCGTCAGCGTCGACGACCACGTCGTCGAGCCCCCGGAGATGTGGGAGGGTCGCCTCGCGGCGCGCTGGAAGGAGCGCGCGCCGCGCCTCGGGCACAAGCCCGACGACACCGACGGCTGGGTGTTCGCGGGCCAGCAGGTGCCGAACATCGGGCTCAACGCCGTCGCGGGCCGACCGCCCGAGGAGTACGGCATGGAGCCGACGTCGCTCGCGCAGCTGCGCGAGGGCAACTACGACGTCGACCGCCGCGTCGACGACATGAACGCCGCCGGGATCCTCGGCTCGATGTGCTTCGCGTCGATGTGCGGCTTCTGCGGCGAGCTCTTCGCGCGCCAGCCCGACAAGGACCTCGCGCACGCGATGGTGCAGGCCTACAACGACTGGCACATCGACACCTGGTGCGGGTCGCACCCGGGGCGCTTCATCCCGCTGGCGCTCCCGATGCTCTGGGACCCCGAGAAGATGGCCGCCGAGATCTCGCGCGTCGCGAAGCTCGGCTGCCACGCGATGACCTTTCCCGACAACCCGACCGGCCTCGGCTACCCGAGCCTGCACAGCGACTACTGGCGCCCGGTCTGGAAGGCCGCGGCCGACCAGGGCACCGTGCTCGCGATCCACATCGGCTCGGGCACGGGCATGAAGCTCCAGGACACCGAGGCGCCGGTCGAGATCATGATCACGTCGTCGCCGATCAGCCTGTTCGGCTGCGCGTCGGAGCTCGTGTTCTCGAAGTTCCTGCGCGAGTTCAGCGGGCTCAAGATCGCGCTCTCCGAGGGCGGCATCGGCTGGGTGCCGTACTTCCTCGAGCGCGCCGACTACGTCTACCGCCACCACCGCCACTGGACCCACCAGGACTTCGGCGGGAAGACGCCGAGCGACGTGTTCCGCGAGCACGTCATCACCTGCTTCATCGACGACGCCGCCGGCGTGCGCAACCGCGACCTGGTCGGGATCGACACGATCACCTGGGAGAGCGACTACCCGCACTCCGACACGACCTGGCCCAACGCGCCCGAGGAGCTCGCGAAGTCTCTCGCCGGCGTGCCCGACGCCGACGTGCGCAAGATCACGCACGAGAACGCGATGCGGCACTTCCGCTACGACCCGTTCAGCCTGATCCCGAAGGAGCGCTGCACCGTCGGCGCGCTGCGCGCCCAGGCCGCGCACGTCGACCTGTCGCTGAAGTCGGCCGGCGGCACGCCGCCGGCGCCCGAGGACGCGCCCTTCGTGACGATCGGCCACATCATGAAGCAGCTCGCGCAGGCCTTCGCGACGCCGTTCGAGGGCGGCCCGGCGAAGCCGGTCGACCCCGAGGAGGCGCGCCGGCGCTGGGACCGGAGCTAGCAGCCGGACGCTAGCCGCGGCGGCGGCGTCCGGCGGCGAAGGCCGCGAGCCCGAGCGCCAGCAGCGCTCCGGTCACCGGCTCCGGGACGATCAGGAAGGTGATGCCCGGCAGGCTCGTGATGCCGAAGTAGCTCAGCGTCAGGATGTCGCCGGCCTGGACGAAGTAGCTCACGTGGACGGTGCCGACGGCCTCGGCGATCAGCGTCGCGGTGCCGATCGTCGGCGCCGGGTCGGTGCTGCTCGGGCCATTCGGCGCGGTCGGCGCGACCTGGTTGAGCACGAACGCCGTGCCGTCGCCCTGGATCCCGATGTCCCCGCCGCCGAACCAGCTCATCGCCCCGTTCATCGTGGTGTGAACGATTTGAGAGCCGCTCACGCCTTCGGTGAGCGCCCCCTCGTAATCGAGCTGGGCGAAGAGGCCGTCCGCCACGGCCCCCTCGGAGAGACCGGTCACCGTCAGCACGATCGTCTCGCCGACGACGTAGGTGGCCTCGTCCGACTCGAGTGTCAGCGATGCGGCGCCGGCGCCGATCGGCGTCCCGAGCGCGATCGCGAGCGCGACGAACGACGGCAGCGACTTCATCGCGATCCCCTCCCGCTTCGCGGTCCGCGACTCCCCCGCCCAGACTAAACCCGGCGAGAGAGGGAAGGAAAGCACTTTCGCCGGCTGCTAGGTATCGAAGCCGCTCTCCCCGGGGGTTGTCGCCTCCGCGAGCAGGGCCTCGGGGCAGTCCGTGTAGTCGCGCTTCGAGCCGCGCTGGCGCTCGGCGCGCTGCGCGGTGCCCTCGCTGTAGGTGTAGCACTGGCCGGCGACGATCTGGACCTGGCTCGCGCGCTCGACGTGGTCGAGCTCGTAGAAGCGCACCGGCGCGATCGTGCAGGCGCGGCGCAGCACGATCGCGGCCTCCGCGAGGTCGGGCGCGAGCGCCGACTCGGCCCACGCGAGGAAGCCGCCCACGAGCGCGCGGCCGTCGAAGGGCGCGGGCCCGCGGATCGTCTGCTCGTCGAGGCGCCACGCGAGCAGCGGCTCGCCGTCGCGCTCGAGCGTCGCGTGCACGCCCGACTCCGGCACGCCCCACACCGCGCAGCGGTAGTCGCGGCTCGCGCGGCCCGACGCCGCGTGCGCGGCCGCGAGGCCGGCGAGGTCGAACCAGTGCGTGCAGTGCTCGCGCGCGCTCGACACCCCGCCGAGCGCGGTGGAGCGCATCGACAGGCGCGCGCCGACCAGGCCGCGCAGCGGGCGCAGCGCCTCGGCGCAGGTCGACCACGGGTGGCGCACCGCGTCGCCGTCGATCGCGACGATCTTGCGGCCGTCGTGGCGCAGACGCACGCGGAAGTGGTGCGCGTCGTCGGCCAGCTCGGCGACGACCTGGCGCCCGTGGGCGTCGAGGCGCATGTGGCGCCGGTAGGTGCGTGCGGGGTCGACGGCCGGGACCTCCGGAAGGGGAGGGGCCAGTATAATGCGCGGATGGCGCACCCCGAGCCGCGCGACCTCGACCGCGATCGCGAGCGCCTCGTGCGCTTCCTCGAGGCGCGCCGGCCCGGCGCCGAGGGGCTCGTCGTCGACGAACTGCGCGCGCCCTCGAACACCGGCTTCTCGAGCGAGACGCTGATGTTCACGGTGCGCTGGCGCGAGCGCGGCGCCGCGCGCGAGGAGCGCCTGGTCGCGCGCGTCGAGCCGAAGGGCTTCAACGTCTTCCCGACCTACGACCTGACGGTGCAGTACCGCGTGATGGACGCGCTCGCGAAGACGCCGGTGCCGGTTCCGGCGATGCGCGAGCACGACTGGTCGGGCGACGCGCTCGGCGCGTCCTTCTACCTGATGGAGTTCCTCGACGGCTGGGTGCCGTCGGACAATCCGCCGATGCACGCGGCCGGGCACATCGCCGAGGAGCTCGCGCCGGCCGAGCGAGAGCAGGTGTGGTGGAGTGGCGTCGAGGCGATGTGCCGCGTCCACGACGTCGACGCCGGTGCGCTCGGCCTGGGCTTCCTCGACGAGCCCGAGCGCGGCCCCGACGCACTGGCGCAGCAGCTGCACTACTGGGACGCCTACCTCTCGTGGGGTCTCGGCCAGCGCGGGCGCTACCCGCTGCTCGAGCGCGCGCTCGCGTGGCTGCGCGACCGCGCACCCGCCGGCGAGCCGGTGGGCCTGTGCTGGGGCGACTCGCGCCTCGCGAACCAGATCTTCGCCGGCGTCGAGTGCATGGGCGTGCTCGACTGGGAGATGGTGCGCCTCGGCAACCCGCTCCAGGATCTCGCGTGGTGGGTCGCGCTCGACCGCTGCTTCACCGAGGGCGTCGGCCTCGCGCGACTGCCGGGCCTGCCCGGACGCGACGAGACCCTCGCGCACTGGAGCCGCCGCACCGGCCGCGCGCTCGACGCCCTCGACTTCTACGAGGTGCTCGCGCTGATGAAGTTCGGTGCGATCATGGCGCGGCTCGGGCGCCAGCTGAAACACTACGAGATCCTGCCGCCCGACCACGAGATGGACGTGAGCAACCTCGCGTCGGTGACGCTCGCCCGGAAGCTCGACGAGATGGGCATTCCGGCCTGACCAGATCCCGAAGGAGACCCGCATGCGCTTTTCGTACGCCGAGTCGATGTGCGACCCGCACCAGCTGATCCCGCTCGCCCAGGCCGCCGAGGACGCCGGCTACACCTCGTTCACGATCCCGGACAGCATCTGCTTCCCGAAGGAGTCGCAGACGCTCTACCCGTACAACCAGGACGGCAACCGCGAGTTCCTCGACGGCAAGCCCTTCATCGACCCCTTCGCGCTGATGGCCGCGCTCGGCGCGTCGACGACGACGCTGCGCTTCGCGACCTTCGTGATCAAGCTGCCGATCCGCAGCCCGGTGCTGGCCGCGAAGCAGGCCACCTCGGTCGCGTACCTGACGCGCAGCCGCGTGACGCTCGGCGTGGGGCTCTCTCCCTGGCCCGAGGACTACATCGTCACCGGCACCGAGTGGAAGCGGCGCGGCAAGCGCCTCGACGAGATGATCGAGATCCTGCGCGGGCTCACGACCGGCGAGTTCTTCGAGTACCACGGCGAGTTCTACGACATCCCGGCGCTGAAGCTGTGCCCGGTGCCCGACGAGATGCCGATCCTGCTCGGCGGCCACGCCGACGCGGCGCTGCGCCGCGCCGCGCGCCTGTGCGACGGCTGGATGCACGGCGGCGGCAAGGACGACCTCGACGCGCTGCTCGCGAAGCTCGAGCAGTACCGGAAGGAGGAGGGGCGCCAGGACGAGCCCTTCCAGATCCACGTGATCTCGCTCGACGCGTACACGGTCGACGGCATCAAGCGCCTCGAGGACAAGGGCGTCACCGACGCGATCGTCGGCTTCCGCAACGCCTACGAGACCGACACCCAGACGCTCCAGCAGAAGCTGGACGCGCTGCGCGCGTACGCCGACCGGGTGATCTCGAAGGTCAGCTGAGTCCGGCGGCGGGAGCCTGCCGGACCGCGAGGCAGAAGTCGTGCTCGGACGACATGCGCCGACGACTCGCTTCGCGGGGCGCTCTCCCGGGCAGGCGCGCGCGATCCTCGCGATGCTCGCCGCCGCGGTGGGGTGGGGCGGGTTTCTCGGCGCCGGGCCCGCGGCGGAGGCCGCCTCCGCGGGCGGACGCGGCCTCGACGCCGCGCTCTACCTAGCCGTCGTCGAACGCGTGCACGCGGGCGAGGCCTACTACGACGCGGCGGGTCACGAGCTGCGGGAGCGGAGCTATGCGACCCGTCCGTTCTGGAACTGGCGGCTCCCGACGCTCGCGTGGGTCACCGGAAGCCTGCCCCGGCCGGAGCTCGCCCGCTGGCTGGTCGCGGGGGGCGCGGTCGCAGCGCTGCTGGCGTGGGTCGCTCTGCTGCGCGCGGAGCTCGGCCTCGCGTCCGCGGTCGTCGGCGGGCTCCTGCTCGGCGGCCCGCTGCTCGTGAGCGCGAGCGACCGGGGCTACCTCTTTCACGAGCTGTGGGCCGGGATCGCGATCGCGATCTCGCTCGCCGCGTTCGGGCTGGGCCGACGACGACTCTGCGTCGCCGCCGGGCTCGCGGCGCTCTTCGTTCGCGAGCTGGCCCTGCCGTACGTGGTCGTGATGGCGGGGGCTGCGTGGCTCGAGCGCGATCGGCGCGCGGCGGCGCCGTGGCTCGCCGGCCTCGTCTCGTTCGCTGCGGTCGTCGCGCTGCACGCGATCATCGTCTCGGGGCGCCTGGGGCCCAGCGAACTGACGCACGATCCCTGGGTGCGCTTCGGCGGCTGGTCATTCGTCCTCTCGACCGCGCGCTGGAATCCGTACCTGCTGGGCGCGCCGGGCTGGGTCGTGTCGCTGTGGCTGCCGCTGTGTCTGCTCGGTCTCGCCGGGTGGCGCTCGCGCGCCGGCGCGCGCGCGGCGGCGACGGTGGCCATCTATGCGGCCGCGTTCATGGTCGCTGGGCGACCCGACAACGACTACTGGGGACTCGTCTACGGGCCCGTCGCGTCGGTCGGCCTGCTCCTCGCGCCGGCCGCGCTGCTCGACCTCGTGCGCGCCGCGTCGGGGCGGACGCCGAGCCACTCGGCGATCCGATCGCGTTGACGCGTCTTCGCGTGTCGCTGGCGAGGGTCCACGACCGCGAGCGCACG
>CAZQYK010000618.1:0-8444 GCA_964597285.1 uncultured Spirochaetales bacterium | reverse complement strand
CGAGTGCCGCCGCGCGGTGCACGAGGGCCTCGCCGTCGGCGCCGCGCGCGAGCGCGCGCCGGCGCTCGACGCGCTGCGCGCGCGGCTGCCCGCCGCCCCGTCCGAAGGCCCGCCGCTCCCGTTCTGCGGCGGCGCGGTCGGCCTCTTCGGCTACGAGCTCGCCGAGCAGCTCGACGTGCACCGGCTGCACGGCGCCGACGACCTCGCCCTCGCCGACGCCGTCTGGCTCTTCGTCGACGCGCTCGTCGGCTTCGACCACGCGAGCGAGCGCGCGTGGATCTGCGGGCTCGGCATGGCCGACGACGCAGCGCGCGCCGCGCGGAGAGCGCGCGACGCCGCCGGACGCCTAGCACACGCGATCGACGCCGCGCCGACGGCGCAACCCGTGCACCGCCGCGCGCGCGCCGCCCCGGCCGGGCCGCGCAGCGAGCTCGACCCCGCCGGCTATCGCAAGGCCGTCGAGGCCGCGGCCGACGAGATCGCGGCCGGCGAGATCTACCAGGCCTGCCTCACCTACCGCGTCGACCGGCCCTTCGGCGGCGACCCGTGGCGGCTGTACCGCGAGCTGCGCCGCCGCGATCCGGCGCCCTTCTCGGCCTATCTCGAGCTGCCCGAGATCGCCGTCGTCAGCCACTCGCCCGAGCGCTTCCTGCGCGTCGGCGCCGACGGCTCGGTCGAGAGCCGCCCGATCAAGGGCACGGCGCCGCGCGGCGCGCATCCCGACGAGGACGCCGCGCTCGCGCGCGCGCTCGCCGCGTCGGAGAAGGACCGCGCCGAGAACCTGATGATCGTCGACCTCGTGCGCAACGACCTCGGCCGCGTCTGCGAGACCGGCAGCGTCGCGGTGCCCGAGCTCTTCGCGCTCGAGCCGGGCGCGTCGGTCTTCCACCTCGTGTCGAGCGTCACCGGCCGGCTGCGCGCAGGCCAGGGCGCGCTCGACGCGGTGGCCGCGTGCTTCCCGCCGGGCTCGATGACCGGCGCGCCGAAGATCGCCGCGATGCGCGTGCTCGACCGGCTCGAGAGCGTCCGCCGCGGCTTCTACTCGGGCGCGCTCGGCTACCTCGACGCGCGCGGCGGCGCCGACCTCGCCGTCGTGATCCGCACCGCGTTCGTCCGCGACGGGCGCGCGTGGCTGCACACCGGCGGCGGCATCGTCGCCGACTCACGCCCCGACGCCGAGTGGGCCGAGGCGCGCGCGAAGCTGCGCGCGCTCGAGTCCGCGCTCGCCGCCTGCGAGGGCGCGGCAGGGGACTGAGCCCGAGCCTGGGTTACCCTGCCCGCCCCATCCGACAGGAGCACCCCCATGGGCCCGCTGAAAGGCATCCGCGTCCTCGAGTTCGCCGGCATCGGGCCGGGGCCCTTCGCGGCGATGATGCTCTCGGACATGGGCGCCGACGTGCTGCGCCTCGACCGCGCTGGCAGCGTCTCCGACGGGACGGCCGGCGCCGAGCCGCCGGGCGAACTCCTCAACCGCGGCCGCCGCAGCGTCGGCCTCGACCTGAAGAGCCCCGCCGGCGTCGAGACCGCGCTGCGCCTCGTCGAGCGCGCCGACGCGCTCGTCGAGGGCTTCCGGCCCGGCGTGATGGAGCGCCTCGGCCTCGGGCCCGACGTCTGCCTCGCGCGCAACCCGCGCCTCGTCTACGGCCGCATGACCGGCTGGGGCCAGCAGGGCCCGATGGCGCACGCGGCCGGCCACGACATCAACTACATCGCGCTCGCCGGCTCGCTCGCGCCGCTCGGCCGCAAGGGCGAGAAGCCGACCACACCGCTGAACCTCGTCGGCGACTTCGGCGGCGGCGGCATGCTGCTCGCGTTCGGCGTCGCATGCGCGCTCGTCGAGCGCGCGGGCTCCGGCAAGGGCCAGGTCGTCGACGCAGCGATGGTCGACGGCTCGGCGATCCTGATGACGATGATCCACGGCATGCGCCAGATGGGCTTCTGGCGCGACGCGCGCGGCGAGAACATGCTCGACACCGGCGCGCACTTCTACGACACCTTCGAGACCGCCGACGGCAAGTACGTGTCGATCGGCGCGATCGAGCCGCAGTTCTACGCGGAGCTGCTCGAGAAGACGGGCCTCGCCGGCGAGGAGCTGCCGCGCCAGATGGACCGCGACCAGTGGCCGGCGATGAAGGAGCGGCTCGAGAAGGTCTTCAAGACCAGGACGCGCGCGCAGTGGTGCGAGATCATGGAGGGCAGCGACGTCTGCTTCGCGCCGGTGCTCGAGATGAGCGAGGCGCCCGACCACCCGCACATCCAGGCCCGCAGCACCTTCGTCGAGCTCGCCGGAAAGATCCACCCGGCCCCGGCGCCGCGCTTCAGCCGCACCGAGCCCGCGATCCAGCGCCCGCCCGCCCACCCGGGCCAGCACACCGACGAAGCGCTCGCCGACTGGGGCCTCCCCGCCGACGAGATCGCGCGGCTGCGCGACACCGGCGCGGTGCGCTGAGCGCTCGGCCCTACGCCGCTAAGTCCGCCGTCAACATGAAGCTGACGGCGAGCAGACAGTGAACGACACTGCGGTGGGACCCGGGGGAAACCGGCGCGTGAAACGTGAAACAGCTGCGGATCTCGCAGCTTCGGCAAGATCTGTCCCCATAGCTCTCCAGGGTGGATCGCTCCAGATCGCCAAGAACCCGATCCAATCGTTGCTGGAAGTCGCTCGGCGACACTTGTCAGCGGCGTGACCTCGATCTCCATCGTCAGCACTGCGATCGGCTCACTAGACCGTCGTTGATCCTGCAACTCAGCCCCGCCTCCGCGTCGAAGTACTGGCCCCGGAACCGAATGCGAATCGCGAGCGCGCTTCCAAGGACACCGCACCGCCGCCACTCTGCGCTACTCCAGAATCATGTCATCCACCTCGGTGGATCCCATCATGGAGAGTTCGACATCGGCAATTCCTTGACCATCTTCGAACTCTTCGCGCCGAAAGTGAAAGTGGCCGAGTTCACCGGACTTGAGCGCCCGAAGCTTTCCAATCAGCTCTTCGATCTCACGATCATTGAATGCGATCGACACGCTGATCCAACCTGTGCCGGGGTTGTGCATGCGTGCCTTCATCTACAAGTCATCCGGATCAATGTGGTCTCGTCCGCTACTCGGATCTCCATAGTCGTGCCAGTGCGGCCCGCGCTCCTTCCCGCCCTCTCTTCCCTCAGCATCCCATCGACGGCGCATCCTGCCCTCTTCGTCTCTCCACTGGCGATGCCGCCCGCCCGTTCGTTCTCCCGCCTCAGTCTCGCTCCATCCCGCTGGCGCGAGCAGCGTGCTCCGCCCCGGCTCGTGGATCTCCGTCGGCAGGTTGAAGCTGGGGTGCCAGACCGTGGTCACCACCCTGGCGTTCGGCGTTCCCGCGGCCTCCGTTCGCGACGTCTCGGTGCCGCGAGCCGAGTAGGCGTAGTTCGTGACGACGCCGTTGTAGTCGACACTCTGAGCCAGGAATCCGTTTCCGTCGTAGCTCGCCTGAGCGGCGGCCGAGCAGTACGGGGTTCGGCCGCCGTTGGCGGCGGTGACGCGCATTGCGCCGTGGATGGCGACGTAATCGAACGACTCCAAATGGCCGAGCGGGTACTTCACGGTGCGGGCGGAGCGGAGTCGCGGAATAGCTGACCGTCGTGCGGCCGGCTCCCCCCGCGTGCTCGCTCAGGATCGCCGCGCCGCCGTTGCTCGCATAGCCGTAGGTCGCGTAGCGGTCGCCGTTCTCGTCGACCACGCCGGTGAGGTCGTGCAGGCGCCCGCTCTGTGAGTGAGCGGGCTCGGAGTAGAGGTACGTCTTCGAGTGCAGGTCGGGATAGGTGACCGAGACGAGGTCTCCGTTCGAATCGTGGCCGTACTGATAGATCTGGCCTCCGGGAGCTGTCATCCGGCTGAGCAGGCCGCTCGCGTCGTACTCGAAGGCCAGCGAGCGGCCGAACGGACCGACGACGGTCTCGAGTCGCCCCTGCCCGTATGCGAGCGACCACGTGAAGCCACGCCGGTCCGCCATAGACAGCAGCTTGCCGGCGACATCGTAGGTCTCGATCAGCCCCTCCGCCGTCGTGTACTGCCAACCCGTCGGGTTGCCCTGGCCGTCCTCCAGGCGCTCCAGCCGATCGAGCACGTCGGGATCCGAGGTCCAGCTCCCGGCGGAGGAGTTGAAGTGATAGATGTTGCCTTCTGGACGATAGGCCGACGCTGTCGTCAACGTCGGGCCCTCGGTGAGCGAGATCGATCGATCGAAGGTCGTCCGCCACTGCGCGCCGATCGTCGTCTGCTGCACGCCCGCCGTTCCACTGTTGTAGTAGCGCATGAAGACGAGCGGAGCGGGACCTGCGCTCTCGTAGTCGGTCTCGATCTGGAACTTGGTTCCGATCCCGACGTTGATCGGGTTCCCAGGTTGGGGGGGACAGAACGTGGGCATCGCGGAGACCCCTGGTTGCTGTGGAGCACCGCGGTTCTTGGTGACGTGCATCCCCGCTTTCGGCTGACACGTTCGTGAACTCTCGTCGAACGTGTAGTCGCTCGTCGGACAGGTCCATTTTTCTTCGGCTGGCTTCTCGACCTGACTGTGGCTGATGACCCCATTTTCATTCCACTCGATGTCGTATAGGAACCAGATGATCGGAGGGTATCCCTGGGGATCCTCGCGGTTGCTGAGATACGTCCAGGTCTGGGTGATCCCGCAACAATACGCCGAGGCGCGATCCGGGCCCTCTCCACAGATGTTCCATCCCCAGAAGTCGTACGCGACCACGCGCTCCAGAACCGAAGCTACGTCCTGCGCCGCGAACGTCTTGGCAGGTGACGCCAGCTCTACCGCCGCGAGCATGAACAGCGCGCCCAGAGTCCTGATTGCTCTGTGCACACGCGTTCCGAGCGAGCAGTGGGCCTTCGACGCTCTCATCCCCAGACACCTCGGTTGGTGAGAGCGCCTTATACAGACTCTGCGCAGGAATTGGTAGGTCCTTCCCGATGATCATCGGGAATGTCACCAGCGCACCTTCCGCGCGCACGTGTCGGGCGCGGCTCCCGAAGAAGTTCGCTACGCAGATCAACTTGGAGCTTCGGTGGTAGGGATCGCAGCGAAGGCCGCCTACGCCGCCTCCGCTCTCCACCCCAGCTCGCGCGCCTTCTTCCGCGCCAGCGCCGGCACATCGGCGGCGACGAAGTGGGCGTGGAGCACCTGGACGCCGATCAGGTGATTGAAGACGGCGTCGAGGGTGTTGCGGGTCGCGGCGGTGGTCTCGGACGCGTCGTGCAGCGCGAACAGGCGCTCGACGCCGTCGACGTCGAGCAGGCCCGCGTCGGTGATCGCCTGCGGCGTCAGGTGGCGTGCGGCGAGCTCGCGCAGCGCCTTCCACTTCGCCGGGTCGGTGTGGGCCGGCGGCGCCATGAACGCGAACTTCTCGCGCTCGTAGAGCACCTTCGGCAAGAGGCCCTTCATCGCCTCGCGCAGCACCCACTTCTCAGTGCCGCCGCGGATGCGCACCGTCGGCGGCAGCGTCGCGGCGAGCTCGGCGAGGTGATGATCGAGGAAGGCCGGGCGCGCCTCCATCGAGTTCGCCATGTCGACGCGGTCGCCGCCCCAGGTCAGGATCTGGCCCTCGAGCATCGTCTTGATCCAGACGTACTGCGCGCGGTCGAGCGGATGGCGGCCGGCGAGCGCGTCGGCGTCGAGCGCCTCGGCGATCGCGCGGCCGGGCTCGTAGCCGTCGAGCTTCGCCGCGACGTCGCGGTGCAGGAGCGGCGGCACGTGCATCGCCGCCGCGAGCCACGGCTGGAGGCAGGCCGGCGTGAAGCCCACGCGCGCGTCGAGCGCCGGGTCGCGGACGACGTCCTCGGCGAGCATCGCGCCCTTGAAGAGCTCGTTGCTCGCGTGCAGCCGCCGCTCCCATTCGCGGCGCTCGGCCGCCGGCAGGTGGCCCTGGCCGTGCAGGAACAGGTCGTTGCGGAACGACGGATAGCCGGCGAAGAGCTCGTCGGAGCCCTCGCCGGTGACGACGACCTTGTAGCCGGCCCCCTTCACGTGCCGGCTCATCAGGAACTTCGCGACCGCGAGCGTGTTGTAGACCGTGCGCTCGGTGTGCCAGAGCGTCTCCTCGAAGAAGTCGTAGAGGTGCGTCGCGTCGAGGCGCAGCACGTCCTGGTCGGCGCCCGCGGACTCCGCCATCTCGCGCGCGATCGGCGTCTCGTCGTACTCCGCGTTGTCGAAGCCGATCGTGAAGGCCTTGACCGGCGACTGCTGCACCGCCGACGCGAGGCCGAGGATCGAGCACGAGTCGACGCCGCCCGAGAGGTAGCAGCCGACCGGCACGTCGGCCTCGAGGCGCAGCTGCACCGCCTCGAGCAGGCCGGCGCGCACCGCCTCGACCGCCTCCTCGTCGGAGAGCGGGGCGTGCGCGCCCTCCTCTGGGAAGGGCATGTCCCAGTAGCGCCGCTCGTCGATCTCGAACGCGCCGCCGCGCCGCCGCACGCGCACGACGTGGCCCGGCGGCACCTGGTGGACGCCCTCGAACGCGGTGCTGCCGGGCACGATCGCCTGCATCAGCTGGTGGTAGAGGCCCGCCGGGTCGAAGCGCCGCGGCACCTCGGGGTGCGCGAAGAGCACCTTCAGCTCCGATCCGAACACGAGCGTCCGCCCCACCTGGCACCAGTAGAGCGGCTTGATGCCGAAGCGGTCGCGCACGAGGTGCAGCGTCTCGGCGTCGCGCTCCCACAGCGCGAACGCGAACTCGCCGCGCAGGTGCGGCAGCGCCGCGTCGAGCCCGCCGCGGCGCGCGAGGTGCAGCACGATCTCGGAGTCGCTCTTCGACAAGAAGCGCTCGCCGTGCGCGACGAGGTTCGCGCGGATCCGCTTGTAGTCGTAGAACTCGCCGTTCTGCGCCAGCAGCCACGCGCCGTCGCGGGTCGCGAAGGGCTGGCGGCCGCGCTCGGCGTCGAGGTCGATGATCGACAGCCGCGCGTGGCTCATGCCGATCCCGTCCATCGCGCGCCAGCCGAAGCCGTCGGGGCCGCGGTGGTGCTGGATCGCCGCCATCGCGACGAGCGTCTCGGGGTCGACGGGCCGGTCGCGGTCGGCGTGGAGGATGCCGGCGATGCCGCACATGGGGGCTCCTGCTCCTAGACGTAGGTGCGCAGCATCGCCGAGAGCAGCGCCATCCGGACGAAGACGGCGCCGCGCGCCTGCGCGAAGTACCAGTTGTGGGGAGTCGGGTCGAGACTCGGGTCGAGCTCGCCGCCGCGCGCGAGCGGGTGCAGCACGACGGCGCCGGGCTTGAAGGGCGACGCCTCGTCGAGGCGGTAGTGCGCGCCCATCTCCTCGAAGCCGTCGCCCTTCCACGCGATCGCGTTGATGTAGACGACGTCGAGCGTCGGGAGCACGGCGTCCAGGTCGTCGGTGACGCTGAAGCGCAGCCCGGCCTCCTCGAGCTCCTTGCGCTGCCCGGGCGCGAAGGGCTCGGGCTGGTCGGTGACGACCGCGACCTCCTCGACGCCCGCCGCAAAGCGCGTCAGGCACAGCAGCAGGCTGCGTACGGTGCGCATCCGCGCCGGCACGCCGACGACGCCGATCCGCGCCGGCGACGCCGCGGCGCCATCGGCGAGCGCCGGACGCCACTTCAGCAGCGTGTAGACGTCGGCGAGCGCCTGCGTCGGGTGCTCGTCGAGGCCGTTGCCGGCGTTGACGATCGGGATCCGCAGCGACTGGAGCATCTCGTAGACGGCGTTCTCGTCGCTGTCGCGCAGCACCACGAGGTCGCCGTAGTGGTTCAGCATCTCGCCGATGTCCTGCAGCGACTCGCCCTTCGCGATGCCGGTCGACGACGGGTCGGTGATCGACATGACGTCGCCGCCGAGGCGGTGCCAGGCGCTCTCGAAGGACAGGCGCGTGCGGGTGCTCGGCTCGTAGAACGCGCTGACGAGGATCTTGCCGGTCAGCGGCCGGTTGATCATCTGGGGCTGCGTCTCGTAGCGCGCCGCGAGGCGGCAGAGCTGCACGATCTGGTCGCGCTCGAACTGCCGCGCGCTGATCACCGGCCGGTTCGCGAGCTCGAGCAAGGGTGCCAGGTCCTCGCCGATGCGCTCCATCAGCTCGCGCGGGCGCTCGAAGCCCTGCGTGTCGAGCGGCGACTCCTCGACGGGGTTGCGCAGCTTCGGCTCGAGACGGCTCCTCACCACAGGCGGCCCCTTCGCGCGTCGTGCACCCAGAGCGCGACGAGCACGATCGGCGCGACCGTCGTCACGACCGTCGCGACGGTCACGAGCACCGAGAGGAATCCTACGCCGGCGGTCATGCCCGCGCCTCCCCGGCCGCGCCGCGCAAAGCGGGCGGCGTCGAAAGGTCCGACCAGCGGAAGTCGTCGGGCGCGACGCGGGCCGCGGCCCAGACGACGACCATCGACACCGCGGCCGAGACGAGCGCCGCGACGTAGAAGCCGATCGTCGCGTACGCGACGAGGCCCGCG
>CAZQYK010000617.1:0-20403 GCA_964597285.1 uncultured Spirochaetales bacterium | reverse complement strand
GGCGCTCGCGTCGCTCGCGGCGCTGCTGATCGGCGCCGCGGCGTCGGCGCCGCCTCCCCCTGCGGCGCTCGAGCCGGCGACGGGGCGCTTCCTCGTCGCGACGCCGCGCGTGCGCGGGCCGATCTTCGGCGAGTCGGTCGTGTTCCTGCTGAGCTACGGCCAGAGCGAGTCGATGGGGCTGATCGTCAACCGCCCGACCGCGACGGCGCTGTCGCTGCTGTTCCCCGGCGTCGAGCCCGCGGCCGGCGCGCTGCACCTCGGCGGCCCGGTCGAGCCGGGCTCGATGCTCGTGCTGCTGCGCGCCGCGGAGCCGCCCGAGCGCGCGCACCAGGTGACCGGAGACGTCTTCGTCACGAGCGACGAGTCGACGCTGCGCGCAGCGGCGAACCGGCCCGACGCGGCCGGGCGCGTGCGCGTGTACGCCGGCTACGCCGGCTGGGGCGGGGGCCAGCTCGACCGCGAGATCGCGCGCGGCGACTGGATCGTCGCGCGCACGCCGCCCGACCCGATCTTCGACGCCGCGCCCGAGGGGCTCTGGGAGCGGCTCTACCGCGCGCACCACCGGCTCACCGCCGGAGCGCCCCGGCCCGGCGCGGGCCTCGCGCCTCGGCTCGCGCACGTGCGCGGCGCGTGGTAGCGGCGTTGCGTGCAAGCGAGCGAAGCGAGCGCGCAGCGAGGCGTAGCCGAGCGGAGTCGAACCGTGGCCTCGGCGTCCGCGAAACTACGGAGTCTGCACCGCGAGTTCCCTCACGGGCTCTGAGGCGGGCCGCGCCGATCCTCGCGGCCGCGGCGCTCGGGCTCGGCGGGTGCAACACGTTCCACGGCGCGACCCTGTACCGCGACGGCACTCGCGCGCTCGAGCGCGGCGACGCGGCGGCCGCGGTGACGGCGCTCGAGGCCGCGGCCGAGCGCGTGCCGCACGCCTCCGAGGTGCACAACCACCTCGGCCTCGCCTATCAGGCGGCCGGCCGCCCCGGCGACGCGCGCCGCGCGTTCGAGCGCGCGGTTGCGCTCGACTGCGACGACCGCGCCGCGCGCGAGAACCTGCGGCGCCCCGAGGCCCAGACGCCGCGCTAAGTTCTTGCCGTCGGTGGAGCGCCGATTGCCGCGCGACCCGGCTTCGATTACCGTCGCCGCGATGTCGCACGAGGTCGAGCACCGCACCCTCGCCCGCTACCTCGAGGACAACCACCTCAAGCACACGAAGCAGCGCGAGGCGATCCTCGAGGTGTTCCTCGAGGTGACCGGTCACATCACCAGCGACGACCTCTACCAGCGCGTGCGCGAGCTGCACCCCCAGATCGGGTACACGACCGTCTACCGCACGATGAAGCTCCTGTGCGACGCCGGGCTCGCCCACGAGCACAACTTCGACGGCACCACTCGCTACGAGATCGCCCACGCTCACCACGACCACCTGGTCTGCGTGCGCTGCGGCCGGATCATCGAGTTCGAGTGCGAGATGATCGAGTCGGCGCAGGAGAAGATCGCCGCCCGCTACGACTTCCGGGTGCTGCGCCACCGCCACGAGCTCTACGGCCACTGCGGCCGCTGCCAGGCCGATCTCGCCTCGACGGCGAAGCGCCCCCGCAAGTCCTCCTGAGCCGCGGGGCCCGTCCGTCCCGCTTGACAGGGCCGACGGCCGGTCGTAGTGTGCGGCCGCTGAAATTGAATGTGATTTTCAGTTTCAGATGAGGAGGAGCCCCGTGGCGGGGGAGAAGCGGCTGCTCGGCGATCGCCGGCGCGACTCCAGCGAGTGCCGCTGCCTGTGCGGCAGCCTGATCGCGCGCCGGGTTCCCCAAGGGGTCGAGCTGAAGTGCCGCCGCTGCAAACGGAACATCGTCCTGCCGCTCGACCCGGCGCCCCCCGCGGTCGCCGAAGTTCGCGAGGCCGCCTCGTGAGCGAACCCATCACCCTGCGGCCAGCGGTCCGAAGCCCCGCGCCCCACCGGCTCCCGTGGAGCCCGGAGCTCGTCCCGTGGATCGCACCCGCATCGTTCGCCTCGCCGTCGCCGCGCTCGCCGCGTGCCTGTGCGGCGCCCCCGTCACCGCCGCGGCGGCCGACGACGAAGACCTCTCCCAGCAGGACCGGGTCTCCGAGCTCGAGCGCAAGGTCGAGCTGCTCACCGAGGAGCTGGCCCGCACGCGCCAGGACATGGGTGTGCCCGAGGAGAAGGAGCTCGAGAGCGTCTGGGGCCTCGGCCCGGCCGCGTCGAAGGTCTACGGCATCGGGCGCGGCCTCTCGATCGGCGGCTACGCCGAAGCGATCTACACGAACGTGATCGCCGACAAGCGCAGGTCCGGAGACGTCGACCGCTTCGACGCGCTGCGCGCGGTCCTGTACACCGGCTACAAGTTCACCGACCACATCGTCTTCAACGCGGAGTTCGAGTTCGAGCACGCGACGACGAGCTCGACCGAGTCCGCGGGCTCCGGCTCGGTGTCGGTCGAGTTCATGACGCTCGACTTCCTGCTGCAGGACGAGGTCAACGCGCGCGCGGGCCTGCTGCTCGTGCCGATGGGCTTCGTGAACGAGATGCACGAGCCGCCGTTCTTCTACGGCGCCAACCGTCCCGACGTCGAGCGCGTGATCATCCCGACCACCTGGCGCGAGAACGGTGCGGGCCTGTTCGGCCGCATCGGCGACATGGTCGAGTACAAGCTCTACGCGATCACCGCGCCGAACGCCGCCGGATTCGACGCGTCGGGCCTGCGCGGCGGCCGGCAGAACGGCAACCGCGCGCTCGCCGAGGACATGGCCTTCGTCGGGCGCGTCGACTTCGAGCCGATCCCCGAGCTGCTGCTCGGCGGCTCGGTGCTGGTCGGCGAGACCGGGCAGGACCAGCGTCTGAGCGTCTTGACGGCGCTGCAGCCTCCGCCCACCGTGAAGCTCCCCGACGCGCGGCTCGCGCTTTGGGAGGCGCACGCGCAGCTCCAGACCCACGGCCTGCACGCGCGCGCGCTGGTGGCGATGGCCCACCTCGACGACGCCGCACCGCTGACGCTCGCGCTGCGCCAGACCGGCGACATCGGCGCCACCGAGGTCGTCGCCGACGAGATGTTCGGCGTCTACGGCGAGGTCGCCTACGAGGTGATGCAGTGGATCCATCCGGCCAGCGGCTGGACCGTCGAGCCCTTCTTCCGCTTCGAGCACGTCGACACGCAGCACGACATGCCGAGCGGCTTCGCGCGCAACCGCGCGAGGACCTTCGAGGTGTACACGGCCGGGCTGCAGGTGAAGCCGATCCCGAACGTCGTGCTGAAGGTCGACTACCGCAACCGCCAGGCGCACTCCGGGGCGCTCGGCGACGAGGTCAACCTTGGGATGGGTCTCGTCTTCTAGGGGCGCCGCCGCCGCGCTCGCGCTGGCCCTCGGCGTCGGCGCCGCGGACGCGGCCGACGCGAAGGTGTTCTACAGCCGCAGCGAGGCGCTCGAGCTGGCCTTCCCCGACGCCGACCGCGTCGAGGACGAGTCGCTGCTGCTCGGCGACGACGAGGCCCGGCGCGTCGAGCGCCTCGCGCGCGGGCCGCTCGAGTCGCGGCTCGTGCGGGTCTACCGCGGCTATCGCGGCGACGAGCTGCTCGGCTACGCGTTCATCGACGTCCACAACGTCCGCACGCTGCCCGAGGCCTTCCTCGTCGTGCTGACGCCCGCGGGCGAGGTGCGCCTGCTCCGGGTGCTGGCCTTCCACGAGCCGCTCGAGTACATGCCCTCCGATCGCTGGTACCGCCAGTTCGAGCACAAGGACCTCGGCTCGCCGTTGCGCCTCGGCGGCGACGTACACGGCATCGTCGGCGCGACGCTCTCGGCGCGCGCGACGACGCGCGGCGTGCGGCGCGCGCTCGCGCTCTACGAGGTGTTGGTGCGCAAGGGCGCGAACGTCGCGGCGAAGGGCGACGCGGCCCACTAGCCGTGCGCTTCGTGATCACCGGCGAGTGGAGCCGCAACCGGCTGCTCCAGACGATCGTGTCGCTGTACAGCCTGTACGTCGCGCTGCTGTGGGTCACGAACGCGCTGCTCTACTTCCAGAAGATGAGCCTCTCGCCGGCATCCGTGGTGAGCTACTACCGGGGCAACGAGGAGCTCTACCTGTCGCCGCGCAGCTACCAGGGCCTGCTCGAGGTCTCCCACTTCCACCTGTTCGCGATGGGAATGCTGCTGCTGGTGCTGACGCACCTGATGCTCTTCGTCCCGCTGCGCAACCGAACGAAGGCGTGGCTGATCGCGGTGCCGTTCCTCGCCGCCGGGCTCGACGAGGGCGCCGGCTGGCTCGTCCGCTTCGTCCATCCCGGCTTCGCGTGGCTCAAGGTCGCGGGCTTCCTGGGGCTCCAGGCGAGCCTCGCGGCGCTCGTGGGCCTGTCGTTGTGGTCGGTGTTCGCGGGCTCGCAGCGCAACTACGCCGGCGGGGAGCGCGGCGGGTGAGCGCGCGCGCCGCCGCGGCGGCGCTGGCCCTGTGCGCGGGCTGTGCGGCGGCGCCGGATCCGGAGGCGGCCGCGCCGCATCAGGTGCTGGCCGGCAACTACGCGATGGGCACGGTGCTCGAGGTGACGTTGCTCGGCGCCGAGCCCGACGCGCTCGAGGCCGAACGCGCGCGCGCGTTCGCGGAGGTCGAGCGCCTCGAAGCGCTGCTGTCGCAGTGGCGGCCCGAGAGCGACCTCGGGCGGCTCAACGCCGTGGCCGGCGGAGCGCCGATCGCCCTCGACCCGGAGGTCGCGGCGCTGCTGCGGCGCTCGGTCGCGCTGCACTACGACACGCTCGGCAGCTTCGACGTCACCGTCGGGCCGCTCGTCGCGCTGTGGACCGTGGCCGCGCGGCGCGACGCGCTGCCCGACGAGCGGGCGCTCGAGGCGGCGCGCGCGCGGGTCGGTCCGGAGCGGCTGCGCTTCGTCGACGACGGCCGCGTCGCGCTCGCCGAGGGCAGCCACGTCGACCTCGGCGGCATCGCGAAGGGCTACGCGATCGACCGCGTGCGGGCCGGGCTCGGGCCGGCGGTCGAGGCGGCCCTGCTGAACTTCGGCCAGAGCAGCGTCTGGGCCGTCGGCCACCCGCCCGACCTCGACGGCTGGCGTCTGCTCGTGCGCGACCCGCGCGAGGGCTTCGCCGGCATGATCACGCTGCGCGACCGCGCGCTCTCGACCTCGGGCAGCCTCGGCCAGTGGAGCGAGATCGAGGGGCGGCGCTACGGGCACATCCTCGACCCGCGCAGCGGCCAGCCGCTGACGCGGCGGCGCGAGGCGCTGGTCGTCGCGGTCGACGCCGCGCAGGCCGAGGCGCTCTCGAAGGCCGTGTTGATCCTCGGCGAGGACGAGGGCCTCGTGCTCGTCGAGTCGATCCCGGGCGCCGAGGCCTTGCTGCTCGACGCCGACGGCAGCGCGTGGCGCACGAGCGGCTTCGACCGCGAGACGCGCTTCGAGTCGCTGCGCGCACCGGCGCGCTGACCGGCGGCGCGGCACCCCTCAAGGCGCGAGGTCGAAGCACCGATCCGGGATGCATGCGCCAGCAGGAGCTCACCTGTCCGATCTGCCAGGCCGACATGCCGCTCGGCGGCGACGAGCGGCCCGGCGACGAGTTCTTCTGCGCGTGCTGCGGCGCGCCGGGCGTGATCGCCAAGGGCGACGACGACGGTCTCGAGGTCGAGGAGGACTTCTAGGCCGCATCGGGGCCTCCCCGGCGGAAGATTCCGCCCTCGACGGAACGCGGATTCCCTTTCGCGGAAGCATACTTCCGCGATCACGCCACCAGATCGTTCGTCCTACGAACGATAACTGCCCGGAGTCGTTGCCGTTCTCCGGAACGCGTCGTTCTGGAATGTCCCTTGCACTTCGGCCGCGCAGGGAAGGGGTCGGACCCAGTTCGGGGCCGCCGCGCCTTCCCGCACGCGCGCTCAAACGCGAAGGGAAGGGGCCCATGCGGTACGGCCGAACTCATCTGATGCTGGTTCTGTTCTTCTGTAGCGCGCTCGCCGCGCCGGCGACCTCGCTGACGATCGATGACTTCGAGCAGGGCCCGTTCAACATCGTCGTCCCGCCGGCGCAGACGATCCTCTCCGAGCAGTCGGGCCTCGGCACCGGGAGCGTCGTCGGCGGCGTCCGCCTGGTCTCGGTGCGCACGACGCTCGGCGGGAGCCTCGGGCCGTCGACCGCGACACTCTCGCTCACCGGCGGCGACGACGGCGCGTCGCTGTCGACCGGGTCGATCGGGACCATCCGCTTCATCTACGACGGCATCGCCGGCGGCAACACCGCCTCCGACAACGCCGGCGCGCTCGGCCTCGACATGAGCCCGATCACCGACATCATCGTCAGCGCCGCGGGCGTCGTCGGCACGCCGAACGTCCGCGTCCGGCTGTGGGACTCGAGCTCCTCGGCCACCTCTTTGCTGGTGGCGCTCTCGAACGGCGCGAACGCGGTCTCGATCGGCAGCCTCGGCCTCGACCTCGGCGACATCCGCCAGATCGAGGTCACCGCGACCGTGACCCAGACCAACTTCTTCCAGCTCACGAACATCAGCACGATTCCGGAGCCCGGCACCGCGCTGCTGCTCGGCGGCGGGCTCGTCTGGATCGCAGCGCGGCGCCGGGGAGCACGCCGTTAGAAGTTCTAACTAACAGCTCGCTCCCACACGTGGCGAAAAGGTTCTCCGTCAGTGGAACCGTGATGCCGCGTCCGTGGAAGCCCGCTTCCACCTCGCGTCGTCGACGAGACCGGCTGGCTCCATCCAAGTCCGCAGATCTCCAGCGTTTCACGTGCGTGGAACGCGTGAGGTTTCATTGGAACAGAGATTGCACCCCTTCCGAGTCGGGAAGGGGACTGACCTGTCTTGGGCGCAGTCCGCGCTTCCCCTATGCCCAACCTCGAGGGAAGCTCATGCGGATCCGCCCCGTTCACTCGGCTCTCGTTCTCGCCACTGCCGCGCTGCTCGCCGCGCCGGCCGGCGCGCTGCTGATCATCGACGACTTCGAAGGCGGCGATTTCAACGTCGTCGACGACAACCAGACCTTCGGTCCGACGGAAGCCGAGCAGTCGGGCCTCGCCGGCACCTGGGGCGGGGTCCGGCTCGTGTCGGTCACCGGCAACGCCGCCGGCGAGGTGCCGATCGGCGTCGCGACCGCGCTGCTGCTGACGACGCCGCTGACCGACGACGGCGCCGTGCTGACCTCGACCGGCACCGGCACCTTCCGCTTCATCTACGACGGCATCGCCGGCGGCAACACCGCGTCGGGCGGCGCCGGGGCCCTCGGCCTGAATCTGAACGGCGCGCCGGACATCCTGATCGATGCGGTCAACGTGATCGGCACCCCGAACGTCCGCGTCCGGATGTGGGACGGTGTCACGAACAAGTTCAGCAGCCTGGTTCCGCTCGTCGAGGGCCAGAACGCGGTCCCGATCTCGGGCCTGGCGCTGAACCTCGGGAACATCACCCAGCTCGAGGTGACCTTCTCGGTCACGCCGAACAACCACTTCACGCTGGCCCAGATCACGGCCGTGCCGGAGCCCGGCACCGCGCTGCTGCTCGGCGCCGGACTGCTCGGTCTCGCGGCGCGCCGCCGCGCCCGCCGCTAGGACCCGAAGTCGATCAGCCGATCCTGGACCTCGCGAAGGCGTGGCGCGGCTACGTCCTTCGCGGACAGGGTCGGCGCGTCGACCGGCCACGGGATCGCGAGGTCGGGGTCGTTCCAGGCGACGCTGAACTCGGCGGCCGGGTCGTAGAGCGCCGTGCACTTGTACTCGACCTCGGCGTGCTCGCTCGTGACGAGGAAGCCGTGCAGCAGGCCGGGTGGCACGTAGATCTGCACGAAGTTCTCGGCCGAGAGCACCAGCGCGAAGTGGCGGCCGTAGGTCGGCGAGCCGCGCCGCGCGTCGACCGCGACGTCGAAGACCTCGCCCGAGACGACGCGCAGCAGCTTTCCCTGCGCGTTCGGGCTCTGCGCGTGCAGCCCGCGCAGCGTGCCGCGCGCGGAGCGCGAGTGGTTGTCCTGCACGAAGGAGACGTCGACGCCGCCGTCGCGGTACTTGCCGGCGTGGTACGTCTCGAGGAAGAAGCCCCGAGCGTCGCGGTGCACCTGCGGCTCGATCACGACGACGCCGGGGATCGGCGTCTCGGAGAAGCGCAGCGTCACGCGGTCTCCCCGGCGGCGACCCGGCGCAGATACCCGCCGTAGCTCGAGTTCTTCATCTCCTCGCCGAGCGCGGCGAGCTCGTCGCGCGAGATCCAGCCCTTGCGGAACGCGATCTCCTCGAGGCAGGCGATGCGCAGGCCCTGCCGCTCCTGGATCGTCTCGACGAAGTTCTGGGCCTGGAGCAGCGACTCGTAGGTCCCGGTGTCGAGCCACGCGACGCCGCGCCCGAGCAGCTCGACGTGCAGATCGCCGGACTCGAGGTAGGCGCGGTTGACGTCGGTGATCTCGAGCTCGCCGCGCGCCGACGGCACGAGGCCCTTCGCGATCTCGAGCACGCGGTTGTCGTAGAAGTACAGCCCGGTGACGGCGTAGTGGCTGCGCGGCTTCGACGGCTTCTCCTCGATGCCGACCGCGCGGCCCTCCGCGTCGAACTCGACGACGCCGTAGCGCTCGGGGTCGTGCACCCAGTAGCCGAACACGGTCGCGCCGGACGGGCGCGACGCCGCGCGCGCGAGCACCTGGGTGAAGCCCTGGCCGTAGAAGACGTTGTCGCCGAGCGCCAGCGCGACGCGGTCGCGCCCGACGAAGTCGCGGCCGATCAGGAAGGCCTGCGCGAGCCCCTCGGGCCGCGGCTGCTCGGCGTAGGAGAGCTCGAGCCCGACGCGCGATCCGTCGCCGAACAGGCGCCGGTAGGAGGGCAGGTCCTCCGACGTCGAGATCAGCAGCACCTCGCGGATCCCGGCGAGCATCAGACTCGACACCGGGTAGTAGATCATCGGCTTGTCGTACACGGGGAGCATCTGCTTGCTCACGCCGCGAGTGATCGGGTGCAGGCGCGTTCCCGAGCCGCCCGCGAGCACGATGCCCTTCATCTCCGCCTCCTTCCCCGGGAATCTAGGGCAGGAAGCGCTGCGTGTTCGAGAGCTTCGCCGGCAGGTACTCGTCGATCACGTAGTTCAGCCCCCACTTCGCCAGCGCCTGCTGCTCGGCGCGCACTCCCATCTTCAGCAGCTGCTCGATCGCCTTCTGCCACGGCTTGTGCGCCTTGAAGAAGGGGTCGTTCTTGAGTGCGTCCTTCGCGCGCTTGACGTCGACGTCCTGCAGCGGATGGGTCGGAAGCTGGTAGTCGACGATGTCCTGCGGCGTGACGCCGAGGTAGCGCGCCTGCGGCACGCAAAAGAACTGCGACAGGTGCGCGGCGTTGCCCGAGCCGACCTTCAGCGTGCGGTAGATGTTGCTGATCCCGTAGGGGTCGCAGTCGACGAAGGCATAGACCGGCAGCTTGCATTCGTCGGAGAGCTTGCGGATGAATCGCCGCGTCGCGCGCGTCGGCACGCCGGCGAGCGAGACGAGGATGCAGTCGGCCGTCTGCCAGTACTTGTGGCTCTGGAGGCGCTGGAACACGCCGCCGGTCTCGATCGCGAGGATGAACTTCGCGTCGGTCTCGAAGGTGAGGTGCTCGACGGTCGACGGGATCGAGTACGCGCCCGAGCCGAAACGGGTGCAGTCGATGCGCTCGACCTCGCCGGTCTCGCGGTCGGGGTCGAGCACGACGAGCCGGCCGGCCACCGCGCCGCCGTGCTCGTCGGGCACGAATCGCAGCTGCTCGCGCGACGTGCCGCGCACCGAGAAGAGCGCCTCGATGTCGTCCATCACCGCGTCCGACTCGGTCTGCTCGTCGAACTTCGCCTCCTCCCAGTTCTTGCTCTGGTAGTAGGCGTCGCGCTTCGTCGCGAAGTCGTTCATCTCGACCAGCTCCTTCGACAGGCCCATCATGCGCAGCGTCTGCGCGAAGCTCTTGACCGTGTTGACGGTCAGCGTCCGCACCTTCTTGCCGCGCCCCATCTCGAAGTAGCCGGTCTTCGTCGAGTACGAGACGTTCTTCAGCGAGCGCACCGGGAAGGCCAGGTCGGGCTTGTTGCGCTTCAGGATGTCGCCGTGGACCTCCTTCGCGGCCGAGCGGATCTGATCGACGACGACGTCGTCCTGCGCCGCGTTGCGCCGTGCCACGTCCTGCGCGTGCCGGCTCGCCGCTGACGAGCCCTTCGCCGCGCCGCCGCCGCGGCGCGGCGCCTTCTTGCGCGCGACCGCGCCGCCCTGGCCGCGCGGCGGCGCGAAGGCCAGCGAGCCCAGCTCCCCCCCGCCCCCCGGGCGCCTCGCCGCCGCCATCTTCTTCTTCGCCCTCTTCTTGCCGCGCGCCGCCATGCCGCCTCCCGCTACATCTTCCGGCTGCGCTCGAGCACCTCGGTGAGGCTCGCGGTCACCCGGTCGCGCTCCGCGTCGGAGAGCTCGAGGATCTGCTGCAGGCCGATCGAGACCTGCGGAATGTACTTCTCGATGTACGCGCGCTTCTTCGCCTCGTCGGCCTCGCGGCGGCGCTTGCGGATGAAGGTCGCGACGCGGCGCCCGCACTCCTGGAGGCCGAGGCGCGCCTCCTTGATGATCTCGGGGTAGTGCGCGATCGCCTCCTTGCTCTCGGAGGTGAAGGGCACCCAGACGCTCGCGATGTGCACCATCAGCAGCATCGGCCCCACCGGCAGCGCGCCGCGCGGCTGGAGCAGCTGATACGACTTCCAGTCGGTTCCGGTCACCGCCTTCGTGATCGCGCACGCGCCCTGCTGGTACTGCAGCGGGACGCGGTTCGCGTAGCGATAGAGCGTGATCGGGTCCTCGGCCGGCAGCGCGCCGCTGTAGGCGAGCCCGACCTCGATCAAGAAGGGGTTGCCGCGGTAGACCGTGGAGCGCCGCGAGACGGCCGCGTAGAAGTCGGCCTCGACCTCGGCGCGCAGCGCGCGCTCGATCAGCTCCTCGCCGATCGGCGCGATGCAGTCCATCGGCGGCGCCATCAGCTTCGTCTTCTGGATCGCCGCGTGGATCCGCTCGGCCTCCTCGCGCCCGATCTCCGACGGGCGCCGGCTCTCAGAGACGCCGGCGGCCTGGCAGATCGCGAGCGCCGTCTTCGACGACACGCGGCTGAAGTCCGACGACAGGCACGAGCGCACGTTGCGGGCCTTCGTGTCCCGGAACATCTGCATCAGCACGCCGAGCTCGACGCCGTAGGGGTGCGGCTGGATCTCGGCCGTCTCCGGCGGCAGCGCGTCGGTGACGCGCGGGAAGACGTGCTGGTCGCCGTGCTCCTCGGCCTTCGGCGGCACGTAGGTGATCTGGGCGTGCGGATTCGCGAGCGAGATCTGCCGGATGTAGGCGTCGACCGAGTGCTGGCCGCCGCGGTAGGCGCCCTCGAGCTCGATCTCGACGCGCGTTCCGTGGTCGACGTCCCACTCGACCTCGCGGTCGACCTTCACCTTCGGCTCGTTCTTCTTGGTGTCGATCACGAGCTCGAAGTGGTGCGCCTCCTTGCCCTTGCCGGTGCGCGTCGTGATCACGATCGGCTTGCCGGTCGTCAGCAGACCGTACATTCCGGCGGCGCTGATGCCGATGCCCTGCTGGCCGCGGCTCTGCTTCAGGCGGTGGAACTTCGAGCCGTAGAGCAGGCTCCCGAAGATGCGCGGTACCTGCTTGCGCAGGATGCCGGGCCCGTTGTCCTGGATCGCGACGCGGAAGCGGGTCTCCGAGACCTGCGCGATCTCGACGCGGACCTCGGGCAGGATGCCCGCCTCCTCGCAGGCGTCGAGCGAGTTGTCGACGCCCTCCTTCACCGTCGTCAGCAGCGCCTTCGACGGGTTGTCGAAGCCGAGCAGGTGGCGGTTCTTCGCGAAGAACTCCGAGACCGAGATGTCGCGCGCCTGGCGCGCGAGCTCGGCGGCGGTGCGGCGCGGGCCGCCGGCCTCGCCGCCGTGGACCTCGGCGCCGCGCTTCGCGCTGTGCGCGGGCTTGCGGGCGCGCTTCCTGCCCTGGCTCACCTCGCTCCTCCGGACCGCGCCGCGTGGCGCGCGCGCACCGCGCACGGACGGCATCCGCGGGACCGGCTCGTCCCGTTCCCCCATCGCGCTCACCCCCGCGAGTCGGCGTCGTGCCGAGGGGCCCCCCGGCCCCGCGGTCGATGTTCCACGACGCCGGCGGCAGGTCAAGCCGGGCGCGGAGCCGGCCCGGAGCCGCCGCGGGCCGGGGCTATTCGAAGTCGCTCAGCGGCGCGTTGCGGAAGTTGCCGGTGAGCCGCACCTGGCCGGTCTGGAGCAGGTGGAGGACGGTCTCGACGACCTCGCGCTCGTCGTCGGTCACCTCGCCGATCGCGCTGACGAGCGCGAGCAGGGTGGTCGCGCGCGTCCGGGGGACGAAGCTGGGAACCGGCGATGTCGCGGCGGGAGCACCCATTCGATCCGCTCCTCGAGCCTTCGTTGGAAGCATGGACCGTGCCAGGCGTCACAGGATTCGAGGCCTCGGCGACCAGATCCGCATTCCGTGAGCAATTCCAGCGCGTTGGAGATCGGGCGCCATCCGCCGCCGCAATCGCGCTGCCGCGGAGCTGCCGGTCCTGTGACGGGATCCGGCACCTCGCTGTCAATTTCCGGACGCATCCCCCCGCGGGCCGGCGTCCTCGCGGTAGCCGAGCGCCTCGGCCACCGCCGGCGCGCCGGTGCGCGCGTCGCCGGCGAGGTCGGCGATCGTGCGCGCGACGCGCAGCGCGCGCCGCGCCGCGCGGGCCGAGAGCCCGAAGCCGTCGACCGCACGCCCGAGCAGGCGCCGCGCCTCTCGTGTCGCGGCGACGTGCCGCTCGAGATCGGCGTCGGCGAGGCGTGCGTTCTCGACGCCGCCGCGCTGCCGCTGGCGCTCGCGCGCGGCGGCGACGCGCGCGCGCACGTCGCGACTGCTCGCGCCCGCGCCCGGAGCGCGGTCGAGCTCGGCCCACGAGAGCGGCCGCACCGGCAGGTGCAGGTCGATGCGGTCGAGCAGCGGCCCGGAGACGCGCGCGCGATAGCGCGCGATCCGGCCCTCGTCGCAGCGACACTCGCGCCGGCCGCTGCCGAGCCAGCCGCACGGACACGGGTTCGCGGCCGCGACGAGCTGGAAGTCGGCCGGGAACGCGACGTGGCCGCCGGCGCGCACCAGCACGACGCGTCGGTCCTCGAGCACCTGGCGCAGCGACTCGAGCGCCTGGCGTCCGAACTCCGGCAGCTCGTCGAGGAACAGGACGCCGCGGTGCGCGAGCGACACCTCGCCGGGCCGCGGCGGGCTGCCGCCGCCGACGAGCCCGGCCGCGCTCGCGCTGTGGTGCGGAGCGCGGAACGGCGGCCGCGCGACGATCGGCGCCGGCAGCGGCGCGACCGCGCCGTGGATCCGCGTGACCTCGATCGACTCGGCCCACGAGAGCGGCGGCAGGAAGCCCGGCAGCCGGCGCGCGAGCATCGTCTTGCCCGCGCCCGGCGCCCCGACGAGCAGCGCGGCGTGGCCCCCGGCCGCGGCGACCTCGAGGCCGCGCTTCGCGAGGGCCTGGCCGCGCACGTCGTCGAGATCCGGAACGTCCGCGGCCGACGCCGCCGTCGTCGGCGCGAGCGCGCGCGGCAGCGCGTCGCCGCCCCGCAGGTGCGCGAGCACGCCGCACAGGTCGTCGGCGGCGCGCACGTCGATTCCGGCCAGCGCGGCCTCGGCGGCGTTCGCCTCCGGCGCGACCAGCACCGCGCAGCCGGCGTCGCGCACCGCGAGCGCCAGCGCGAGCGCGCCGCGCACCGGCCGCAGCCGGCCGTCGAGCGCGAGCTCGCCGACGAGGCCCACGCGCTCGAGGGCGCCGGCCTCGACCTGACCCGTCGCGGCGAGCAGCGCGACCGCGATCGGCAGGTCGAGCGCGGCGCCGCTCTTGCGCAGCTCGGCCGGTGCGAGGTGCACCGTCACGCGCCGGTCCGGAAACTTCTCGCCGGCGGCCGCGAGCGCAGCGCGCACCCGTGCCGCGCTCTCGCGCACCGCAGCCTCGGGCAGGCCGACGATCTCGACGCGCGGCAGCTGCGAGCTGATCCTCACCTCGACCTCGACCGCTACGCCGTCGACGCCGGCCAGCGCGGCCGTTCGGACTCGCGACACGTCGGTCTCCGCGGGACCGCGGGGCGAAGGGCGAGGGGCGGACCTCGGGGCGCAGCCCGGGATCCAGAGGACGAAGGCAGGACCCCAGGCGAGGTCCTGCCTTCAACTCTTGAAACAAGCCCTACTCTTCAGCAGGGCCGTCTGGGAGGTGAGTGGCCCGGAGCGGCTGCAGGTGTCACGGAAAGCTCCGGGAACTCTGCAATCGGCGCGGCTGCGCTGCCGTTCTCCGGGGGAGTCGCGTTAGAGTACGTCCCCAATGAGAAGGAGTTGTCGCCCGATCCTGCGCATCGCGCCGCGCCGCCGGTGGGGCGCCGCGCTGGCCGCCGCCGCGCTCGCGGTGGCATGCGGGGGCGGCCAGACGGTCTCGAGCGAGACCGCCGCGGAGCCCGACGACGACCCGACGGTGTTCTCGGCGGCGCGGGCGTGGGGTGAGCTCGAGTCGCTCGTCGAGCTGGGGCCGCGGCTGGCCGGATCGGAGGCCGCCGCCGCGGCGCGCGAGCGCATCCGCTTCCGGCTCGAGGGGGCCGGCCTCTCCGTCGACGAGCTCGAGACGATCGCGTCGCCCGACGGCACCGGCCCGTTCGTGCTGCGACACCTCGTCGCGACGCTGCCCGGTGCGAGCGACGACCGCTTCGTCCTGGTCGCGCCGTACGACAGCGGCCGCTACGAAGGGATCGAGTTCGTCGGCGCGAACGAGGGCGCGTCGGGCGCGGCGCTCCTGATCGAGGTCGCGCGGGTGCTGTCGACCCGCGAGCTCCCGTACACGGTCGAGCTCGCGTGGCTGGAGGGCGAGGGCCGACTGGGCCGCGGCGCCGGCGGCGAGCCCGACCTGCGCTGGCTCGGCAGCCGCGGGCTCGCCGAACGCTGGCGCGCCGACGGCCGGCTGCCCGGGATCCGCCTGCTCGTGTCGGTCGACCGCGTCTGCGACGCCGACCTCCAGATCGCGCGCGACCTCGGCTCGCAGCGCACGCTGCGCGAGCAGTTCTGGCGCGCCGCGCGCGAGCTGGGCCGCACCGACGCGTTCGCCCGCAGTCGCTACGAGAGCGTCGACGGCAGCCACCGCGCGTTTCGCTCCCTCGGCGTGCGGCCGGTGGTCGCGCTCGCCGACACGGCGTTCGGAGGCGACGAGCCGCCGGGGGCGTACGCCCGCAGCGAGGCCGACGCGCTCGCGCACTGCGACCCGGCGAGCCTCGCGACGGTCGGCGAGGTGACGCTCGAGGCGCTCGACGCGATCGGAACGCGCCTGGTCAAGATCGACCGCTTCGCGCGAACCCCCTCGGTGCCCGCCGAGGCCGTCGCGGGGCCGACCGCGAGCGAGGCGGCGCCGAGCGGCGACGAGGGCCCGCCCGACGACGCCGGGCTCGAGGACGCGGCCGGCGCCGAGGAGCCCGACGCGGGGTCCTGATCCGGGGCCGGTCGGACGATGGATCCGGGGAGGATCCGCCTCCGATGACGCTCCGCACCGCCCTCGTCGCGCTGGGCCTCGTCCTGGCCGCCCCCGCCGCGCCCGGCTCCGGGCCCGAGCGCGCCGCGTCTCCGGTGAAGGTGCTGCTCGAGGCGCCGCGGCCCGGCGAGGTCGTGCGCAACGACGTGCACCGCGCGCCGCTGCGCGGCATCGCGATCGCGTCGGGCGAGCGGCCGGTCGACTTCGACGTGATGATCGTGATCGACCTGTCGGGCTCGACGCGCAGCGCGAGCGGCGCCGACGTCGACGGCGACGGGCACCTCGGCCTCGACCCGCGCCGCGAAGGCCTGCCGCCCGGCAGCTACGCGCCCGGCGCGACGTCGACCGACCCCGACGACTCGATCCTCGCCGCCGAGATCCGCGCGGCCGACGCGCTGCTCGCGGCGCTGCCGCGCGGGGGGCGCATCCGCGTCGGCGTGATCAGCTTCAGCGGCGAGATGGACCCCGAGACCGGCCGCCGCGCGCGCTGGGACCAGCAGGACGCGTGGCTCGAGGTGCCGCTGACCTCCGAGTTCGACGCGGTGCGCGCGCACCTGCCGGCGATCCTCGCGCGCGGCGCGTTCGGCGGCACGAACTTCGCCGCCGGGCTCTCGCTCGCGATCACCGAGCTCACCGGCCTCACCGGTGCGCGCAGCCGCGCGCGTCCGGACGCGCGCAAGCTCGTGCTCTTCCTGACCGACGGCGTCCCGACCTTCCCGGTCGGGCTCGGCTCGGAGTCCGACCGCGGCGACGTCGAGGCCGCGCTCGCGGCCGCGCGGCTCGCGCGCCGCGCCGGCATCGCGGTCGACACCTACGCGCTCGGACCCAGCGCGCTGACGAACCCCTTCGCCGCGACCGAGATCTCCCGCATCACGCAGGGCACCTTCCTCGGCGTGCAGAACCCAGGCGACATCGTCTCGTTCCTGCCCGGAGCGACCTTCGCGAAGGTCGAGGACGTGGTCTTCACGAACCTGACGACGCGCGAGGTCTCCACCGACGTGAGCCTGCTGCCCGACGGAAGCTTCTCGGGCTTCGTGCCGGTGCGCGAGGGCACGAACCAGGTGCGGATCACCGCGCTGACCTCGGACGGCGCGAGCGCGAGCGTCGAGGTCACGCTCGAGTTCGAGAGCGCGGGCGTCTCCGGCCGCGAGCTCGCGCTCGAGCTCGAGCGCATCCGCGAGCGCAACAAGCAGCTCGAGCTGCTCGTCGACCGCGACCGGATCCGCCGCTTCCGCGAGCACCAGCGCAAGCAGCTCGAGATCGAGGCGGCTCCGGTTCCGTAACGCCTCAGAGCGGCATCAGCGACGGATCGCTGATCTCCCGGCGCACGAGCTTTCCCTTCTCGTAGATCGACGTCACGTCGATCGCGCCGTCGCCGTTGCGGTCCTCTTCGCGGCGGCTCAGCACCGACTCGCCGTCGATCGGCTCGTAGGTCTCGAACAGGTCGGGCTTGCCGTCGCCGTTCGTGTCGCGCTCGATGCGCGCGACGAACTCGTCGCCGTCGACCGCCTGGTAGCGGGTCCAGCGGTCGACGCGGCCGTCGCGGTCGGTGTCCTCCTCGCTCTCGACCCGCAGCCGCGCCTCGTAGCGGACGACGAGGTCCATCGAGCCGTCGCCGTTCGCGTCGTGCTGCTCGAGCACCAGCGAGTCGCCGGCGTACGCGTAGAACGCGTCGCGCGTCCCGTCGCCGTCGCGGTCGACCTCGCGCGAGCTCATCCAGCCGTCGCGGTACTCCTCCCAGACGTCGGGCGACCCGTCGCCGTCCTCGTCGAGCGCGCGCCGCTGCAGCGCGCCGTGCGCGTAGTCGTGCCACGCGTCGATCCGGCCGTCGTAGTCGCGGTCCTGCTCCTTGCGCAGGTACTCGCCGGTGGCGGCGTCGAAGTAGCGGATCTGCTCGGGCTGGCCGTCCTCGTCGGCGTCGAGCCGGCGCGCGACCACCGCGAGCTCGCGCTCGTTGCCCCAGCGGCCGGCCGGGATCGTCTCGTCGCGCTTCGCGAAGATCGCGAGCGGCAGCGCGCGGTCCTCGGGCGGGCGCGGCGCTCGGCGCAGGTCGGCCCGCTCGCGCAGGTCGGGGGAGGCCTCGGCAGCCGCGGCGGTCGCCACGCGCGCCGCGCGGCCCGACTCGACCTCGTCGCGCAGCTCGGCGCCGCGCTCGATCTCGGCTGCGATCTGGCTCTCGAGCTCGTCGGCGCGCCCGCGCTCCGAGCCCGGGGGCGGCGGTCCGGCCGCATCGCCCCCGGGAGCGGGCCCCGTCGCGCAGGCGGCGGCGAGCGCGAACGCGGCCGCGATCGACGGCAGCGGAGATCGGGTCATCGGGCGGGCCCCCTCCGGCGAGCACCGGTGCCCATCTAGCACAGAAGTCGGGCCGGCTTCGTTCCCCCCGACGTCCTGACGCAATGCGACATCACGCCTCCAACGGAACCGACCGGCCACCGGGCCACGGGCGCAGTCGCAGCTGGCTCGGACAATGGGCTGGAATCGAATCAGAACCAGCGGACCCAACCGGGCTTCGATCCCACGGGGTCCACCGGCTCGCTCGCACCGGAAGCCGCGATGCGCTAACGCAGTGCAGCGGGAGCGAGCCTGCGGGCGACCCGCTGCGCTCCGTTTTGGGCTCTCGCGACCACTCACGGTGGACGATCCAGATCGACATCCGCCGTGGGGCCGGGAGAGGAAGGCACGCGATGGGGCTCACGCTCATCCGCAAGAGCGACAGCACGCGCCCGCTGCGCGACCCGAAGGTCGCGCTCGTCCTCGCCGGGGGCGCGGTG
Organism: uncultured Spirochaetales bacterium; assembly: GCA_964597285.1. GTDB lineage: Bacteria > Myxococcota_A > UBA9160 > UBA9160 > SMWR01 > JAHEJV01. Next base: position 2,093 of record CAZQYK010000617.1, on the reverse strand, counting down.
ACCGGCGGCGCGTTCAAGGTCGGCGGGCTCAAGGCGCTCAACGACTTCCTCGTCGACCGGCGCATCACCGACATGGACCTCTACGTGGGTCTCTCGGCCGGCGCGATCCTCGGGTCGTCGCTCGCGGCCGGGGTGACGCCGGACGAGATGATCCGCGTGCTCGACGGCACCAGCACGCGTCTCGACCAGCTGCGGCCGTTCGACTTCTACAACCCGAACTACCGGGAGTTCGTGTCGCGGCCGGCGAAGTTCTCGTACGACCTGGCCGCGTATCTCCCGAGCATCGCGATCGACTTCGCACGCGGCCTGCCCGGGCTGCCGACGGCGGTCGGCTCGCCGCTGCGCGAGTTCCTGCGCCATCCGAACTACACCCGCTTCGAGAACGTCGCGCTGCGGCTGATCGAGCACATCTCTCCGAAGCGCGAGATCCCGGCGCTGACGAACCACATCCCCGGGGGCCTGTTCGACAACCGGAGCCTCGAGCGCTGGCTGCGGCTCAGCCTCGAGCGGATCAAGATGCCGAACGACTTCCGCGCGTTCGCGCGCAAGACGGGCAACCGGCTCTACGTCACCGCCTGCGACCTCGACACCGCCGAGCGCGTGATCTTCGGCGCCGACGAGAGCAACGAGCTGTCGATCTCCCAGGCCGTGCAGGCCTCGACGGCGCTGCCGATCTTCTACAAGCCGGCGCGCCTCAACGGTGTCGACTACGTCGACGGCGGCGTGCGCCACACCGCGAACATCGACATCGCGATCGAGAAGGGCGCCGACCTGATCATCTGTTACAACCCGTTCCGGCCCTTCCTGAACCGGATCGACGCCGAGGACGGGGAGTCGCCGTACTTCGCCGAGGGGCGCTACCTGGCCGACCGCGGCCTCAAGGCGATCGTGAACCAGGTGTTCCGGACGCTGCTGCACTCGCGGCTCAAGCTCGGCATCCAGCGCTACCTCGCCGACGACCGCTTTCAGGGCGACATCGTGCTGATCGAGCCGCGCGAGAGCGACGCCGACTACTTCGCGACGAACCCGATCGCGTTCTGGAAGCGCGCGCAGGCGGTGCAGCACGGCTTCGAGTCGGTGCGCAGCACGATCGAGCAGAACTTCGAGCAGCTCGAGAGCGTGTTCTCGCGCTACGGCATCGCGCTCGACCGCGCGGCCGCCGGCCGCCGCGCCGCGCGCGCGCGCGTCGCGCAGGGCTGGGACGAGGTGCCCCCGGAAGAGAGGGAGGAGTCCGAGGGCGAGCCCGGTCTGCGCCTGGTCGGCTCCTGACTGGCCCCCGGCGCTCGCGCGGGGCGCCGAGATCGCGCCAGAGTGGATAAACCTCCACGATTTCGCTACGTTCTCGCCCCTACCACCCGAGCCGGGGCCCGCGTTCGCCGGATCTCGCCCGATTCGTCGGTTCCAGCGCCTCTCGCCCGTCGAGCGGCCTCGAGTCCGCCGAGCTGGACGCCCCGGACCGCCTCCCCGGTCGCCCCGCAGATCTCGGGAGTCTCGGAGTCGGTAGGTGTCCCACTCGTCGGCGTCCGCTCAGGAATCGTTGGATGTGCACGCTGATCGCCCTCCATCGATGCATCCCGGACAGCCCGCTGGTGGTGGCGGCGAACCGCGACGAGTTCCTCGAGCGACCGACGGAGGGTCCGGCACTGCGAGTGGCTTCCCAGGACGGCACCCCCCGCTCCGGCCGGATCCTCGCCCCGCTCGACCGGCGGGCCGGCGGAACCTGGCTCGGCGTCAACACCCGGGGGGTCTTCGCCGCCGTCACGAACCGCCGCTGCGAGCATCCGGATCCGAGCCGCCGCTCGCGCGGCTGGCTGGTGCTCGAGGCGCTCGGCGAGGACTCGGCCCGCGGCGCCGCCGCGCGGGTCGCCGCGCTCGCCGAGGCGCCGCACAACCCGTTCAACTTCTTCGCGGCCGACGCCGAGAGCGCGCACCTGGTCAGCTGCGACGAGCGGCCCGAGCGCATCGACCTCGGCCCCGGCGCGCACGTGATCGGCAACCTGCACCCCGCAGGGCGCTCGCCGAAGCTCGATCGCCTGCGCGACGAGGCGCGCGCGCTGTGCCGACCGGGCGGGCCGTCGCTCGACGCGCTCGGC
>CAZQYK010000616.1:0-6863 GCA_964597285.1 uncultured Spirochaetales bacterium | reverse complement strand
GGGGTCGCCGAACGCGATGTTCGCGGCCAGCGTGGTGGAGAACAGGAACGACTCCTGCGGCACCATCGCGATGTTGCGGCGCAGCGTGGCGAGCGGAAGCCGGTTCACGTCGACGCCGTCCACGAACACGCTGCCGTCGTCCACCTCGAACAGACGCGGCACCAGCGACGCCAGCGTGCTCTTGCCCGCGCCGACCGTTCCGACCACGCCCAGCGTGCTGCCCGCCGGAACCCGCAGGCAGAGGTCGACGAGCGCGGGGTCGCGCGAGTCGTCGCCAGCGTAGTGGAAGGTGAGGTGCCGGAACTCGATCTCGCCACGCAGCACGCGCAGCGGCACCGCGTCGGGGCGGTCTGCGATCGCCGGCCTCTCGGACAGCAGCTCGTCGATGCGCTGCATCGACGCCGCGCCGCGCTGCACCAGTGCGACGACCCAGCCCATGATGAAGGTCGGGAAGGTCAGCTCGTAGACGTACATCGCGAAGGTGAAGAAGTCCGCGACCGCCATGCGGCCGGCGATGATGTCGCGACCGCCGACGAGCAGGATCAGGCCCATCGCGAGCGCCGGCAGCATGCCGGTGATCGCCGGCATCGCCGCGTGCGCGCGCACGAGGCCGAGCTCGCGGCGGTAGAGCTCCTGGTTCACCGCCTCGAAGCGCCGTGCCGTCAGGTCCTCCATCGCGTAGGCCTTGACGACGGCGATGCCGGAGATCGTCTCCTGGAGCTGGCTCGAGGCCTCGGCGAGCCCCTCCTGCGTCAGCAGGCTCCAGTGGTGGATCGCGCGCCCGAGCGTGCGGGCGACCAGGATGAACAGCGGATAGGGCAGCAGCACCCACAGCGCGAGCGGCGCGTTGACGGTCAGCATCGCGCCGATCACCGCGACGTAGAGCACCGGCGTCTGCAGCAGGTTCAGCACGCCCACGCCCATCAGCAGCCGCACCGCGTTGATGTCGTTGACGCAGCGGCTCATGATGTCGCCGGTGCGCCAGCGGAAGTAGAAGCTCTGCGGCAGCCGCTGCAGGTGCGCGAAGATGTCGTCGCGCAGCTCGTACTCGATCTCGCGCGCGGCGTCGAACACCAGCGTGCGCGAGTAGAAGCGCAGCGCCGCGCGCACGACCGTGACGGCGGCGAGCCACGCGACGCGCCGGCCGACCTCGGCCGCCGGCAGGCCGCCGACGACCGCGCCGACGCACCAGCCGACGAGCATCGGCACCGCGACGAAGCCGGCGACGTAGCCGAGCGTGACGACGACCCAGACCGCGTAGTAGCCGCGGTTGCGGCGCACGTAGCCGGCGAGGCGGCGCAACGCCGAGCGCGCGCCGCCGACGCGGCGCAGCACCGGGGCCACGGCGGCGCTCACCGCGCCGCCCAGCGCGCGAGGCGCGCGCGGTCGACGCCGAGCGCCCAGCCCGCGGCGACGCGCCAGTGGCGCAACATCGTGCGCAGCGGGCCGCCGGCCCGGTAGCGGCGCGCCGACGTCACCGCCGGCAGCGACAGCCGGGCGAGCCGCCCGCGCCGGCGCAGGCTCCGCACCAGGTCGAGGTCCTCGAGCACCGGCTGCTGCGGCACGCCTCCGATCGCGTCGAGTGCCGCACGGCGCACGAAGAGCGCCTGGTCGCCGTACGGCAGCCCGAAGAGCGCGACGCGCAACCGCGCACCCCACTCGATGAAGCGCATCGCCGGCGAGCGCCAGTCGAAGCGCAGCCGGAACGCACCGCCGACGACGCCGGCGTCGCGCAGCGCATCGCGGACGGCGTCCGGCCAGCCGGGCGGCAGCCGCGTGTCGGCGTGCAGGAAGAGCAGCGCGTCGCCGCCCGCCGCGCGGGCGCCCGCGTCGAGCTGACGGGCGCGCCCGGGAGCGCTGCGGATCAGCCGCGCGCCCGCCGCCGCGGCGAGCTCCGGCGTGCCGTCGCTGCTGCCGCCATCGACGACGATCACCTCCACTGCGTCTGGAACCGTCCCGGCGCCGGCGGGGGGCGCGCTGCCGCGCGGCGCGTGCCGAAGAGTCGGAGAGTGCGGCGCGTCGAGGGCGCCGCGGACCGTGACCTCGATGCGTTCCGCCTCGTTCAGCGCCGGAATCACGACCGAGAGCTTCACCGGAAGACGATAGCATGGGGCCGAGATTGCGCTCCGCGGTCCACTCGCCTATCCATCGCGGCGTGAGCGACTCCGACGCGAACGCGGACCCGCGCAAGCGACGTCGCGGACGCGGGCGCGCCAAGTCCGGCGCCGCCGGTGGCGCCGTCGGCGAGGCGGGCGGCGAGACCGGCGCCGGCCGGGGCGGCCCCCCGGCGGCGGGGCTCCGGCCGACCCGGAGCGCGCCGAGCTACGCCGAGGCCGGCGTCGACCTCGACCACGACGAGGGCTTCGTCGACGAGATCCGCGAGATCACCCGCTCGACGCTGCGGCCCGAGGTGCTGTCGTCGGTCGGCGGCTTCGCCGGCCTGTTCAAGGCGCCCGAGCGCTACGACAACCCGATCTTCGTCGCCAGCGCCGACGGCGTCGGCACGAAGCTGCGGCTCGCCGCCGAGCTGAACCGCCTCGACACGGTCGGGATCGACTGCGTCGCGATGGTCGTCAACGACCTCGTCGTGCAGGGCGCCGAGCCGCTCGTCTTCCTCGACTACGTCGCGATGTCGCGCCTCGACCGCGAGCGCGCGAGCCAGGCGCTGCGCGGCATCGCCGAGGGCTGCCGCCGCGCCGGCTGCGCGCTGCTCGGCGGCGAGACCGCGACGATGCCGGGCATCTACCGCGACGGCGAGATCGAGCTCGTCGGCTTCGGCGTCGGCGTCGTCGAACGCGACCGCGTGATCGACGGCTCGAGCATCAGCCAGGGCGACGCGATCCTCGGCCTCGCGTCGGCCGGCTGCCACAGCAACGGCTACAGCCTGGTGCGCCGGATCGTCGACGAGGGCGTGCGCGCCGGCCGCCTCGACCTGCGCGCCGACAACGCCGAGCTGAACACGACTCTCGCGAGCGCGCTGCTCGCGCCGACGCGCATCTACGTCAAGACGATCCTGAACCTGATGCGCGACTTCACGCTGAAGGGCCTCGCGCACGTCACCGGCGGCGGCTTCCCCGGCAACGTGCCGCGCGTGCTGCCGAAGGGCGTGCGCGCGCGCATCGACCCGTCGCTGTGGCCCCGCCCGCCGATCTTCGACTGGCTGCAGCGCGAGGGCGGCCTCGACGACGCCGAGATGCTGCGCGTCTTCAACTGCGGCATCGGCATGGTGGTCGTCGTCCCGCGCGAGCAGGCCGACGACGTGCTCGACCGCGTGCGCGGTCTCGGCGAGCGCGCCTACCGGATCGGCGAGATCGAGGTGCGCTCGCCCGACGACGAGCCGCTTCGGATCGGCCCGCTGTCGCGCTGATGCGCGGGCTGCCCCCGGTCTCGGGCGTGTGATGCGCGGGCTGCCCGCGATCTCGAGCGCCGAGGCCTACCGGGTCCGGCGCTGGGACGTGCTGATGCTCGGCACCGCCCTGCCCGGCCTCGTCGCCGCGGCGCGCCTCGGGCAGCGCGGCCTGCGCGTGCTGAGGCTCGAGGAGGAAGTGCCGGGCGGGAGCGACCTCGCGCGCGAGCCCTTCCTGCTCGTCGACGGCGAGCCGCAAGGTCTGCTCTCCGAGTGCCTCCGTGCGCTCGGCATTCCGCTGATCGACCAGCGGCGCTTCGTCGCGGAGGAGGTCGCGCTCCAGGTCTGCCAGGAGGACTGCCGCGTCGACCTCGGCCGCGGCAGCCACACCGCCGAGGAGTGGTCGAGCTGGGGCCTCGCCGACCCCGAGCACGCGCGCGCCTGCGTGCGCGCGCTCGAGCTCGCCGCCGAGGCCGAGCGCAGCGCGCTGACCGACACGCACCTGTCGCTGAAGGCGACGCGGCGCGCGCGCGAGGCGCTCGCGCCGACGCGCAAGCCGGCCGACCGGGGCTGGCCGACGGCGCTCGACCGCGCTCCGGCCGCGCTCCGCGCGGTGCTCGAGGCGCCGGTGCGCGCGCTGTCGAGCCTCGGCGGCCACGCGCCGAGCGGCGAGGCGCGCGCGCGGCTGCTCGGCGGGATGCTGCGCGGCGGGGTCGGCGTGCAGGGCGACGGACAGCTGCGCGGGCTGCTGCGGCGCCGCGTCGAGTCGCTCTACGGAGAGTTCCGCGGTGTCGACGGGCCGCTGCGCCTCGTGACGGTCGCGCAGCAGCCCGGTCTCTCGGTCGGCGGCGCGAAGGAGATCTGGACCGGCCGCGCGCTGGTGCTGAACGCGCCGGCCGCGGCGATCGCGGCCGCCTCCGAGGATCCGGTGCCCGACCTGCTCGCCGCGCCGCCGATCCGCTGGCGCCGCCACACGCTGCACTTCCGCACGGCCCGCGAGCAGCTGTCGCCGAGCATGGCGGCGCGCGTCGTGTGGCGCGACCCCGACGACGGCGAGTGCGTCGCGCTGCGCGTGCGCCGCGGCGAGCGCCGCAGCGACGGCGTCGACCTGCTCGCGTCGGTCGTCGTTCCGTGCGGCGACGACGACGCCGAGGCGCGCGGCGAGGCGCGCATCGCCTGCGCGCTGCGCGACCTGCTGCCCTTCTCCGATGGCGCGCTCGAGCGCCGCCCGCTCGCGACCGGCCGCTGGGACAGCGACGCGCTGCTGGCCGAGCCGCTGCGCGGCGCGTGGCCCGACGATCCGGAGCTGCGTCTGTCGTCGCGCCCGCCGGTCTACGGACTCGACCGCGCCTGCGTCGGCGGCCTCGGCGGCGAGGGCGAGCTGTGGCTCGGCTGGCGCGCCGGCGACGCGATCGCCGACGAGCTGGGCTGAGGCAAGCCGGCGGAGCCGGCGCGCAGCGAGGCGAAGCCGAGCAAAGTCGGACAGGCGGCCACCGCTCCCGGCCGGCAGCGCCTGCTACCGTCTGCGCCCGAGATGGCCACCGGCTCCGCTCTCTGGCGCCTGCTGCGCTATGCGCGGCCCTACGGCGGGGCGATCCTGCTCGGGGTCGTGCTCGCCGGCGGGCTGAGCCTCGTCGGCTACGGCCGGGCCTACCTGTTCAAGCCGATCATCGACGACGTGATCGCGCCGAGCCAGGCGCTCCAGAGCGCCGGCGAGCGCGTCCCGTTCGAGCTGCGCGACTTCGTGCCCGGCGCCGAGCCCGAAGCGCCGCCGGCCGCCGCCGCGCCCGACGCTCCGCCCGCCGACGCGGCCGAGGCCGAGGCGCGCGCGCGGCTCGAGGCGCGCATCGCCGAGATCCGCGGCGACCTGGCCCTGATCGTGCTCGCAGCGCTCGGCATCATCGTCGCGCTGCCGCTGCTCGGCTTCGCCCGCGAGTACGTCGTGCAGTGGGTGCTCGGCCGCATCGAGCTCGACATGAAGGTCGAGGTCTGCGCGAAGCTGCTCGCGCTGCCGCTGCGCTTCCACCGCGACCGCAAGCGCGGCGACCTCTACGCGCGCATCATGGGCGACGTCGCCGCCGCACAGCAGGCGCTCCATCTCTTCTTCGGAGACCTCGTCGAGGGCATCGTGATGTTCGTCGTCGGCGCCGCGACGCTCGTCTACGTGTCGTGGAAGCTCTCGCTCGTGATGCTGATCGTCGGCCCGGTGATCTTCGCGACGATCTCCTTCTTCGGGCGCCGCATTCGGCGCAGCGCGATGAGCCGCCAGCGGCAGTTCGCGACGGTCACCGGGCGGCTCGTCGAGATCCTCGAGGGCATCAAGGTGATCAAGGCCTTCCGCGCCGAGGAGCACGAGCGCGAGGGCTTCTCCCGCTCGTCGCACAAGCTCTTCCGCCGCGGCATGCGCGTCGTCACGAACCGCGTGATGGCGCGCTCGCTCGTCGACGGCCTCAACAACTTCGCCGGAACGCTGGTGCTGGTGCTCGGCATCTACCTCGTGCTCGGCGGCTACTGGGGCCTGACGCTCGGCGACCTCGCCGCCTTCTCGGCGGTGTCGATCACGCTCTACCGGCCGGTGCGGACGATGGCGAAGGGCTGGGTCAAGCTGATGGACGCTGAGCCGTCCGCGGAGCGCTACTTCGAGGTGCTCGACAGCCCGCTCGAGATCCACGACTCGGACGACGCGGTCGCGATCCCGCGCATCCGAGACGGCGTGCGCTTCCAGCACGTGACCTTCTCCTACGACCGCGAGCCGGTGCTGCGGGACGTCGACTTCGAGGCGCGCGCGGGCTGGGTCGTCGCGGTCGTCGGCCGCACCGGCGCCGGCAAGACGACGCTGATCGACCTGCTGCTGCGCTTCTACGACCCGACCGAGGGGCGCATCGAGATCGACGGCGTCGACCTGCGCCGCGTGCGCCGCGACTCGCTGCTCGACCAGATGGCGGTCGTCAGCCAGGAGCCCTTCCTCTTCGACGGCACGATCCGCGACAACATCCGCTACGGGCGCCTCGACGCGAGCGAAGAGGAGATCCTCGCGGCGGCCCGCGCTGCGCACGTCGACGAGTTCGCCGGCGGCCTGCCGCAGGGCTACGAGACCGAGGTCGGCGCGGCGGGCCTGCGCCTGTCGGGCGGTCAGCGCCAGCGCGTGACGATCGCGCGCGCGATCTTGCGCGACCCGGCGATCCTCGTGCTCGACGAGGCGACGAGCTCGCTCGACTCGAAGAGCGAGCGCCTCGTGCAGGACGCGATCGACAAGCTGATGCCGGGCCGCACGGTGTTCGTGATCGCGCACCGGCTGTCGACGGTGCGCGCGGCCGACCGCATCGTCGTGCTCGAGAAGGGGCGGATCTCCGAGCTCGGCACGCACGAGGAGCTCGTCGCGCGCGGCGGGCTCTATCGCGAGCTCGTCGAGCTGCAGTCGGACCCGGCCGCGCTCTAGCCCGGCAGGGGCCCGCCTTCGCTCGCCTGCGGCTCGTCGCTGGACGCCCTCCGGGCGTCCGCGGTCTCGGCGCCGTTG
>CAZQYK010000615.1:0-6043 GCA_964597285.1 uncultured Spirochaetales bacterium | reverse complement strand
ACTGTTCGACTCCGCTCGCCAGGGCTCGCTCCGCGCGCGGCTCCGCCGCGCTCGACGTCGTGGACGAGCGCCTTCAGCGGCGACACGTAGAGCACGCGCACGCCGGGCTCGCGCGCGGGGCCGGCGCGCGCGAGGCGGTCGATCGCGGCGAAGAAGGCCGCGAGCGTCTTGCCGCTGCCGGTCGGCGCCGCGAGCAGCGCGTGCTCGCCGGCGGCGAGGCGCGGCCAGCCGAGCGCCTGCACCCGCGTCGGCGCGCCGAAGGCCGCGGCGAACCACGCGCGCGCGGCCGGGCCGAAGGAGGCGAGCGCGTCTTCGGTACTCAGGATCCGCGTAGGGTTCCGCATCTCGTCGCCCGGTGCCGCGGCCGATTCGGAGGCCACTGTTCGACTCCGCTCGCCAGGGCTCGCTCCGCGCGCGGCTCCGCCGCGCTCGACGTCAGCTCCCCTCGCCCTCCGCGAGCAGCGCTGCGCGGCGCGTCAGCAGGTACGCGCGGATCGCGTCGACGTCGGCGGTGCCGAGCCACGCGTCGAAGCGCGGCATCCCGAGCGGCGTGCGCGCGCCGTGCAGCACGATCGCGTCGAGCGACTCGTAGACGACCGGCTCGGACCGGCGCAGGTCCGGGAGCACGCCGGCACCGACGGCGCCGAAGCCGTGGCAGTGCGCGCACCAGCGGTGGTACGTGTGGTTGCCCCGCGTGACGAGCTCCGCGTCGAAGCCGGCCGGCAGCGCCGCGAGCTCGCGCTCGAGCGCCTCGTGCACCGGGAGCTTCTCGCGGCCGCCGAGCGCGTAGACGAGCAGGCGGCCGGAGTTCGTCTCGCGGGTGACGCCGGCAGCGGCCGCGGCGTCGCCGGCGACGAGCGGGTACGCCCCGCCCCAGCCCGCCATCACCGCGACGTACTGCACGCCGTCGAGCGCGTAGGTGACCGGCGCGGCGACGATGCCGGTACCCGCCGGCGTCTCCCACAAGAGCTCGCCGTCGTCGGCCGCGTACGCGGCGAAGGTGCCGTGCGCGGTGCCCTGGAACACGAGGTTGCCGGCCGTCGCGAGCGTCCCGCCGTTCCACGGCCCGGTGTACTGCGCGCGCCAGACCTCGCGCTGCGCGACCGGGTCCCACGCGAGCAGATGGCCCGAGACGAGCTCGCGCGGGAACGCGTCCGCGACGGTGAAGTCGTAGCCGACGTTCCACGCGCCGGGCGTGTAGCGCCACTCCGGGTCGAGCCGGAAGAAGAACGGGACCTCCTGCGCCGGGACGTAGACGAGGCCCGTGTCCGGGCTGTACGACATCGACTGCCAGTTGTGCGCGCCGATCGGCGCCGGCTTGATCTCGACGATCGTGTTGCGGTAGTCGAGGCCCGGCACCTCGATCGGCCGCCAGGTCTCGCGGTCGATGCCGGTCGCCCAGGTCACCTCGACGAAGGGCTCGGCGGAGATCGGCACGCCGGTGGTGCGGTCGATCACGTAGAAGAAGCCGTTCTTCGGCGCGTGCAGCAGCACCTTGCGCTCGCGGCCTTCGATCTCGAGGTCGGCGAGCACGATGTCCTGCGTCGAGGTGTAGTCCCAGGTGTCGCCGGGCGTCGTCTGGTAGTGCCAGACGAGGCGGCCGGTGTCGGGGTCGAGCGCGAGGATCGAGCAGAGGAAGAGGTTGTCGCCGCCGCCGGGGCTGCGCACGTGCACGCTCCACGGCGAGCCGTTGCCGGTGCCGACGTAGAGCAGGTCGAGCTCCGGGTCGAAGGCGACCGCGTTCCAGACCGTGCCTCCGCCGCCGATCTTCCAGTACTCGCCGCTCGGGTCCCAGGTCTTCGCGGCCTCCTCGAGCTCGGGGTGCTCGAAGGGCCGCGCCGGATCGCCCGGCACGGTGTAGAAGCGCCACGCGAGGTCGCCCGTGCGCGCGTCGTAGGCCGACACGTAGCCGCGCACGCCGAACTCGGCGCCGCCGTTGCCGACGATCACGCGCCCCTTCACGACGCGCGGCGCCATCGTGATGCTGTACGGCTTGCTCGGGTCGACGGTGAGCCGCGACCAGACGACCTCACCGGTCTTCGCGTCGAGCGCGACGAGGCGCCCGTCGAGCGTGCCGACGTAGACGCGGCCCCGGTAGACCGCGACGCCGCGATTGACGACGTCGCAGCAGACGCGCCCGCCCTGCTCGCGCGGCACCTCCGGGTCGTAGCGCCACAGGAGCTTCCCGCTGCGCGCGTCGACCGCGAGCACGACGCTCCAGGTGGCGGTCGCGTAGATCACGCCGTCGACGACGATCGGCGTCGCCTCGACGCCGCGGCGCGTGCCGAGCTCGAGGCTCCACGCGAGGCCGAGCTCGCCGACGTTCGCGTCGTCGATCTTCGCGAGCCGGCTGTAGCGCTGCTCGGCGTAGCTGCCGCCGTAGGTGAGCCAGCTCTCGGGCTCGCTCGCGGCCGCGCGCAGCCTCGCGTCGTCGACCGCGTCGATCGAGCGGTCGGGCGCCGCACCGTCGCGCGCGCCGGTGCAGGCGAGGACCGCGAGCAGCGCGAGCGGAGCGAGGAGCCTCGCGCTCACACCCCGACGACGAAGCTCACGCTCGTCGTGCCGCTGCCGCCGATGTTCAGCGTCTGGACGTTCTTCGCGCCTTCGACCTGGTAGTCGCCGGCCTGGCCGGTCACCTGCCAGGTCGCGTCGAGCAGCTGGCGCACGCCGGTGGCGCCGACCGGGTGGCCCGCGCCGATCAGCCCGCCGCTCGGGTTGATCGGGTGCTTGCCGTCGATCTCGAGCCAGCCCTGGTCGACCGCCTTCCAGCTCTCGCCGGGCTCGGTGATCCCGAAGTGGTCGATCGCCATGTACTCGCTGGTCGTGAAGCAGTCGTGGGTCTCGATCGCGTCGACGCCGGACACGTCGGCGATGCCGGCGCGCTTCATCGCGGCCGTGATCGTGCTGCGCACGTGCGGGAGGACGTAGCGGTCGCCCTTGCTCTCGGCGATCTTGTCGTCGAAGCGCAGCCGCGCCGTGTTGTGGCCCCAGCCCTTGATGCGCGGGATCTCCGACAGCTTGCGCCCGGTGCCCTTCGCGTACTTCTCGGCGAACGCGCGCGACGCGAGGAAGACGCAGACGGCGCCGTCGGTCACCTGCGAGCAGTCCGCGATGCGGATGCGCCCGCCGACCGCCGGGTTGTCGTCGGTCCGGCACAGCGCGTGCTCCTTGTTCATGTACCAGGTGCGGGTCTGCGCGTTCGGGTTCAGCTTCGCATTCGCGTAGTTGACCTTGCTGATCTCGGCCAGGTACTCGTCCTTCAGGCCGTAGCGCTTGTCGTACTCGTCGCCGAGCCGGCCGAAGAGCTTCGGGAACGGGAACTCGATGCCCTTGGCCTCCTCGGCGTACCACGCGGCGGTGCCGAGATAGGCGCCGCCCTCGGCCGCCGACACGGTCTTCATCTGCTCGATGCCGACGACGGCCTGGAGGTCGTAGCGGCCGGCCTCGATCTCGGCCGACGCGGCGAGGAGCGCGATGCTGCCCGACGCGCAAGCCGCCTCGTGGCGGGACGTCGGCAGGCCGCTGAAGGCGGGGTGCACCTCGGTGAAGAACGCGCCGAGGTGGCCCTGCATGCAGTAGAGCTCGGCGGCGAAGTTGCCGACGTGGGCGCTCTCGACTTCCTCGGGCGCGAGGTCGGTCGCCTCGAGCGCGCCGAGCACCGCCTCGCGCATCAGCGCCGAGAAGTGCTTGTTCTCCTTGGTCCAGTTGCGGGCGAAGTCGGTCATGTAGCCGCCCAGCACGTAGATCTCGGATTTCGCCATTCGCTGCCTCTCCTCCTGCTCGTCGCGAACCCGGGCGGGGCGCTAGCCCGCGACGAAGAACTTGCCGGTGTTGATGTGGGGGTGCCGGAAGAAGCGCCGCGGCTTGCCGCGGGCGGCCTCGGCGAGCGCGCCGGGCACCGGGAGCCCGGCCTCCTCGATCAGCCGCACCGCGGCGCCGGCGCCGCCGAACGCGTCGACGAGCGCGCTCGGAGGCGCCCAGTTGAAGCCGGTCGCCATGATGCGGTCGATGCCGTCGATCTCGTCGGTGACCTCGCCGACGCGGTGGAAGGCGTAGCCGACGTAGCCGGCGACGACCTTGCGCGCGAGCGCCGCCTCGTCGCCGTCGGCGGCGAGGAAGGCCGCCATGCCCTCGGCATAGCGGCCCTGCGCGTAGAGGTGCGCGACCGCGTCGACGTAGCCGAGGTCCGGCAGGGCGATCTCGGCCTCGGGACGGTAGTCGCCGCTCACCGGATCGAGCACGTGCCGCTCCTTGCCCTCCTTGCGGAAGAAGCCGCGGCCGGTCTTGTTCCCGAGCACGCCCTTCTCCATCAGCTTGTCCATGTACGCGGGCAGGCGCAGCGTCTCGTGGGCCTCGTCGTCGGTGTTCTCGTAGACGTTGTCGACGATCGCGCGGTGGATGTCCCAGCCGACCAGGTCGATCGTCGCGAGCGGCGTCATCGCGCGGCCGGTGTAGGGCCCGATCACGCGGTCGACGAGCAGCGGCCCGATCTGCTCGGCGAGCTGCGCGGCCTCGTTGAGCACCTTGAAGCCGACGCGGTTGCCGGCGAAGGCCGGCGTGTCGTGCGTGCGCACGATCTCGCGGCCGAGGCGCAGCCGCGCGAAGGCCTCGACGAAGTCGACCACCTCCGGGTCGGTGTCGCGGCCGGCGATCAGCTCGGTGCCGACGATCACGTTCGGCGGGTTGAAGAAGTGGAGGCCGAGGAAGTTGCGGCGGAACGACTCGCCGCGGCCCTCGCACAGCGCGTCGATCGAGAGGCCCGAGGTGACGGTCGCGACGATCGCGTCGTCGCGGCGCGCCTCCTCGACACGGTCGAACATCGCCTTCTTGACGCCGAAGTCCTCGGTCAGCGCCTCGAAGATCAGGTCGGCGCCGGCGACCGCGGCGCCGAGGTCGCGATCGTAGTCGCCGACCTTCGCGCGCGAGGCCACCGTCGGCGAGCGCACCTGGCGGATCGCATCGCCGAGCCCCTCCTCGGCCTTCGCCTTCGTGCGCGCGAGGAAGGTCACCTCGGGCACCGCCTGCGTGAACAGCGCCGCGCTGCCGTAGCCCATCGTCCCGTTCGCGCCGAGCACGACGACGCGGTCGATCTTGCGGCGGTCGAGGAGGCGTCGCAGCTCGGCTGCGCTCGGCGAACGAGTTCCGGGCATGGGGGGAATCCCTTTGTCTGACTAGGGGTTGCCTGAATGAGGTGCGACGCTACGCCGCGGGATCCGAGGGGTCTGGGCGCGGCCGCCCATCGGGAGTGCCCGGCGGGCGCGCGTCGGTGTCGCCCGGGGCCGGCGGTCGGAACGCCGCGTGCGCCCGCCGGTTTCGGAGAGTGCGCCGAGCCGCTCGCCGCGTCAACAACGGGGCGGCCGGAAGCGGGGGTCCCGCCGCGCTTGCCCCCGACGGCGGCCGGCGTGTATGCAGGTCCGGGCAGGGGCCGCGGGGGGCTGAAGGAGGTCAAATGCCGGGACCGCTCGAGGGGATTCGCGTCGTCGAGATCGGCGTCTGGGTGGCCGGGCCGGCCGCCGGCGCCGTGCTCGCCGACTGGGGCGCCGACGTCGTGAAGATCGAGCCGCCCGGCATCGGCGACCCGGCCCGCACCTTCTCGCGGATGCTCGGCGCCGACCTCCCCTTCAACCCGATCTTCGAGAACGACAACCGCAGCAAGCGCAGCATCGCGCTCGACCTCGGACGGCCCGCCGCGCGCGAGATCGCGCTCGAGCTCGTCGCCGGCGCCGACGTCTTCGTCACGAACGTGCGGCCCGCCGCGCTCGCGCGCCTCGGACTCGACGCCCCGACGCTGCTCGCACGCCACCCGCGCCTCGTCTACGGCGCGATCACCGGCTACGGCTTCGACGGCCCCGACGCCGGACGCGCCGCCTACGACATCGCCGGCTACTGGGCGCGCTCGGGGGTCGCGAGCCTGCTCACCGCCCCCGGCAACCACCCGCCCTTCCAGCGCGGCGGGATGGGCGACCATACCGCGGGCCAGTCGCTCGCGGGCGGGATCGCGGCGGCCCTCTTCCAGCGCGAGCGCAGCGGCAAGGGCCAGCTC
>CAZQYK010000614.1:0-4921 GCA_964597285.1 uncultured Spirochaetales bacterium | reverse complement strand
CGCGCCGTCGGCCTCGAGGCGCGCCTGCGCGACGAGGCTCTGGTCACCGCGCAGCCGGTGCACCGCGAGCTCGGCGTGGAGTCCGTCGAGCACGAGGTCTGGCGCCCCGAGCTCGACGCGCCCGCGGCGCACGCGGAGCGCGTTGGCCGGGCGCGGGCCGGCGAGCAGCGCCTGCGCGGCCCCGCCGAGCGCCGCGACCGCATCCTCGAGCGTCGCGGGCAGGGCCGCGCCGCCGAGGTCCGCGAACGCCGGCGCGTCGCCGCCGATGCGCAGCACCGCGCCGTCGAGCTCGAGGCTCGCGAGGCGCAGCTGTCCGACCAGCGCCGACGAGAGGCTGACGCGCGCCGACGCCCGCTCGACCCGAAGTGCGCCGTCCCAGAGCGAGAGCCCGCGACCGCGCACCTCGAGCGGCAGCCCCGGCTCGACGCGCAGCGACGCGATCCGGCCCGGCGCGCCGGTCGCGCGCGCGAGCCGGCGCTCCACCTCGAGCCGCAGCCGGGGCGGCGCGAACAGGGCGGACACGTAAAGGCCGGAGGCCACGGACGTGAGCCCGAGCGCCACCACCGCCGCGCCTCGCGCCGCCCGCCGCCGCCAGCTCATGATCCCCTCGGGGTCATCCGCGGGGGCTCCTGCGAACGGTCCGCGCGCCGATCTCGCGTGTGCGTCGGGCGGCCGGATCCTGCGTTGCCCGCAGGGGAAGGCGGCGCGGGGCAGTCCCCCCAACGCGATGCCAAGACCGCACTCAGCCTAAAGAAATCCTGCGTGCGGACGAAACGGCACCAAGTGGAGCAGCGGCCAGTCGGCGTCGAGCGCGTGGACGGCGTGGTGTTCGGTCGACCGTAGGGGAGTGGGTGCGCATGGAGAGTAATCGATCGAAGACGATTCGGAAGAATCGCGTCCGCGAGCTGCGCGAGAACCGCCTGATGACCCAGGCGCAGCTGGCGCGCAAGGCCAAGGTCGCCCTGCGCACGATCCACAGCGTCGAGAAGGGCATGAACTGCCGCATGGACACGAAGCGCAAGATCCTGCTC
The DNA here is from genome assembly GCA_964597285.1 of uncultured Spirochaetales bacterium. Classification (GTDB taxonomy): domain Bacteria; phylum Myxococcota_A; class UBA9160; order UBA9160; family SMWR01; genus JAHEJV01. The sequence goes on along the minus strand of CAZQYK010000614.1, from coordinate 3,890 downwards.
GCACTCGGGCTGCGCTTCGAGGACAAGGACCAGGTGTTCCCGCCGGCGCGCAGCCTGTACGCGACGGAGCTCCCGGGCGAGTCGAGCCCGTCGAGCCCGAGCACGCCGCCCAGCCACTGACGTCGGCGGCGCGCGGCCGCGCGCCGCGCGCTCCGCCTCCGACCCCGACGCGGTTCGTTACCATCGACCGCGACCGGCCTTCGGATCCGGCCCCAGTCCGACACGGTGGACGGGCCCGACGGCCGGGCCCTGGGAGCGAGGGCAGCCCCCATTCCGGACCGGGTCACACTGCTGGCGGACGTCGCCGAGATCGTCGCGCGCTCGCACGATCTGCACGAGACGCTCGGCAACGTCGTCGATCTGGTCGGCAAGCGCCTCGACGCGGACGCGTGCTCGATCTACCTCGTCGAGGCCGATCTCACGCGCCTGACGCTGTCGGCGACGCGCGGCCTGAACCGCGAGTCGATCGGGCGCGTGCAGCTGCCGATCGGCGAGGGGCTCGTCGGCCTCGCCGCGCAGCAGCGCTCTCCGGTGATCAGCGAAGACGCCCAGAACCATCCCCGCTACCAGTACTTCCCGGAGACGGGCGAGGAGCGCTTCGCGTCGCTGATGGCGACGCCGCTCGTGATGCGCGGCGTGACGATCGGGGTGCTCGTGATCCAGACGATCGAGCCGCGCCACTTCGACCCGGTCGAGGTCGACGCGCTGGTGACCTGCGCGCAGCTGCTCTCGCCGGTCGTGATGAACGCGCGGCTGCTGTCGCTCGTCGACGAGTCGGACGAGACGATCCAGCGCAGCTCCGAGGAGCTCGCATCGCACGGCATCCCGGTCTCGGGCGGAACGGCGACGCGCCCCGAGCGCAACGTCGAGTTCCGCGGGCTCGGGACCTCGCGCGGCATCGCGATCGGCCCGGTCTACCGCCTCGAGAACCCGCTCGACCTCGCCGAGCTCGAGTACGAGCCGAAGCACGGCGTCGACGCCGAGGAGCACGACCTGCTGCAGGCGATCGGCGTCGTGCGCCGCGACCTAGACGCGAACCGCGAGGAGCTCGGCGAGCGCTTCGGGCCGGATTTCTCGGCGGTCTTCCACACCCACATCCAGATCCTCGAGGACAAGGGCTTCGTCTCGAAGCTGCGCCAGGCCGTTCGCGAGACCGGCAACGCGTGCACCGCGCTGCGCGACGTGCTGAGCGCCTACCGCAAGACCTTCGGCCGCATCCAGGACGCCTACTTCCGCGACCGGATCATGGACGTCGAGGACGTCGGCCGCAGGGTGATGGAGCAGCTGCTCGGCGAGCGGCACCAGCGCCCGACGCTCGAGCGCGGATCGATCGTCGTCAGCGACAACCTGCTGCCGAGCCTGTTCACGCGCGTGGACATCGAGCGCGTCGCCGCGATCGTTTCGGAGCACGGCGGGCCGGCGTCGCACGGCGCGATCTTCGCGCGCACGCTCGAGATCCCGGCGGTGACCGGCGTGCCCGGGCTGTCGCAGGCGCTGCGGCCCGGCGAGCTCGCGATCGTCGACGGCGGCGAGGGCAGCGTCTACCTCTCGCCGGACGAGAGCCTCGTCGCCGAGTACGAGCGCGCGCGCGTGCGTTTCGAGATCGCCGCCGAGCACCTCGACGCGCTGCGCGAGCTGCCGGCGGTGACGCGCGACGGGCGCCGCGTCGCGCTGACCGCGAACTGCGGGCTCGTCAGCGACCTGCGGATGATCGAGCAGCACGGCGCCGAGGGCGTCGGCCTGTTCCGCACCGAGATGCTGGCCTTCGCGCACCGCGGCTTCCCCGAGGAGGAGGAGCAGGAGCAGCTCTACGGGAAGGTCGCGACCTTCCTCGCGCCCCGGCCGGTCACCTTCCGCACGCTCGACCTCGGCGGCGACAAGGAGATGGAGAACCTGTCGCTGCCGAACGAGGAGAACCCGCAGCTCGGCTGCCGCTCGATCCGCCTCAGCTTCACGCACCCCGATGCGTTCCGCGCGCAGCTGCGCGCGATCCTGCGCGCGAGCGCCGCCGGCAACGTGCGGCTGCTGCTGCCGATGGTCTCGTCGCTCGAGGAGCTGCGGCGCGCGAAGGAGATGCTCGCCGAGACGCAGGAGGGCATGCGCGCGGCCGGGATCGCCTTCGACCCAAAGCTGCCGGTGGGCCTGATGATCGAGGTGCCGGGGGCGGCGCTGATCGCCGACACGCTCGCTCGCGAGTGCGACTTCTTCAGCGTCGGCACGAACGACCTGACGCAGTACACGCTCGCGGTCGACCGCGGCAACGAGCACGTCGCCCATCTCTTCGATCCGCTGCACCCGGCCGTGATCGCGCTGATCGACCGCAGCGTGCGCAGCGCCGAGCGCGCCGGGATCCCGATCTCGGTGTGCGGCGAGGTCGCGAGCAGCCCGCTCGCGGTGCCGATCCTGCTCGGGCTCGGCATCGGAGAGCTGTCGGGCACGCCGGCCGCGGTGCCGATCGTCAAGGAGATCGTCCGCGCGCTCGACCACGAGCAGGCCGAGGCCGACGCGCGCAGCGCCCTCGAGGCCGGCACGGTGCGCGAGGTGCGGCGCATCGGCGCCGAGCGGCTGCGCTCGGCCGGGCTGCTCGAGCACCCGGACATCGGGCCTTGGCTGCGCCCGATCGTCGAGCGCGAGCTCGGATAGCGCCGATCACCCGTAGAAGGCGATCAGCGCGACGCCGGCCACGGTCGCGACGGCCCCGAGCATGCGCGCGCGCCCGGGGCGCTCGCGCAGCCACAGCGCGCCGAGCAGCACCGCGAAGAGCACGCTCGACTGGCGCACCGCGACGACGTAGCTGACGGGCGCCGTCTCGAGCGCGCGCAGGATCAGCCCGTAGCCGACCAGCGAGATCGCCGCGGCGGCGGTCGCCGTCGCGAGCTGCGGTCGCAGCGCGGCGCGCAGCGCCGCCGCGCCGCGCGCACGCAGCACGAGTGGCGCGAAGAACAGGGCGTTCGCGACGGTGATCAGCAGCACGTAGACGAGCGCGCGCGGCAGCGCGCCCGGCCACGCGCTCGCGCCGAGCTCCGCCATCGCGAGCTTGTCGACGAGCGAGTAGACGACCGTCGCCGCGAGCGTCAGCAGCGCGAAGCGCGACGCCGGCGCGCCGAACGCGCTCCAGCGCAGCCGGGGACCGGCGTGCACGAGCCAGATGCCGGCGACGACGACCGCGATCCCGAGCGCGCCCACCGGGCGCAGCGGCTCGTCGAGCAGTGGCACCGCGAGCAGCGGCAGGAAGGCCGGCGTCGAGCGCGCGATCGGGTAGACGAGCGACAGGTCGCCGTGCTCGTACGCGCGACTCATCCAGTACAGGTACAGCGCGTGCGTCGGCCCGGTGATCGCGAGCCAGCCCCAGACCTCGAGCGGGATCGCCGACCACGGGATCCACGGCGCGAGCGCCGCGAGCGCGAGCGCGGGAAGCCCGCTCTGGATCAGGTTGAAGCACAGCGGGTCGCCGCTCTGCTTGATCGCGACGCTCCACAGCGCGTGCAGCAGCGCCGACGCGAGCACGAGGGCGAGGTCGCTCGGGGACAAGCGGGCAGGATAAGGCCGAGTGCGGCGCCCGGGGCGCGTCCGCGTCGGTCGACCGCCCCGGGCCCGCGTGCTAACCGTCGGGGCCGTTCGGCGGAGCCCCGCCGAGCCCGAGCCCTCCAGACCCCCGATCCATGGCCGAAGCCACCCTCGACACCTGGCGCGACACCGTGCGCGGCTACGTCGCGCTCACGAAGCCGCGCATCCTGCTGCTCGTGATCTTCACGGCGCTGCCGGTGATGGGAATGGCCGCCGGCGGCTGGCCCGCGCCGGCCTTCGTCGTCGCGACGCTGTGCGGGATCGCGCTCGCGGCCGGCGCCGCGAACGCGCTCAACTGCTACATCGAGCGCGACCTCGACGCG
>CAZQYK010000613.1:0-17492 GCA_964597285.1 uncultured Spirochaetales bacterium | reverse complement strand
CCGGGTTGTCGTCCTGCACCACGGAGAGGCCCTCGAGCCGAGCCAGCTCCTCGGCCAGCGCGTCGAGGTCCTCGTCGTGGCCCTGGTCGGTCGGGCGCACCAGACCACCGGGATCATCGACGGTGAGGTGCGGATCCGAGAAGGGGAGCACGAAGGGGCCCGGACGCTCGGCCTCGTCGGGTTCCGGCGCGCGGCGCAGCAACGGTCGCCGGAGGTTGCCCCCTCGCTTCGGCCGGGCGCCGCGCGGCGACGCGGGGTGAGCGGCCCCACCGGAATGCTGAGCTGTCGCGGGACGGGGGACACCCCAGTGCGTCACGGGCGCGACGCCGCGGTAGCGGGCAGCCTCGCCGGCGAGCCGCGAGGCCCGCTCTTCCGCGAACGCGAGCACTTCCGCCGGCTCGGCCTCCGGCTCGAGCCCGGCGAGCAGCGGCGCCGGAAGCTGCCCCGGTGCGGCCTCGAGCAGGCCGCGAAGCCAGGCCTCGACCTCGCGCTCGGCGGGATGCAGGCGGGCGCGTGCGGGCCGAGCGGCGAGCGCCTCGGCCCGGTGGGCCCGGAGTGCCGGGACGAGGCCCGGCCATTCCCGGGCGAGGGCTGCATCGGCGAGTGCGCCTTCGGTCAGCCAGGCGAGATCGCGAAGGCGTCGGCTCCCCCCCGACCTGGCACCGATCGCCCCCCGCATCAGGCGACGCGCGAGGCCCAATGTCGAGATGAGCGCCGATTCGTGCAGATCTCCTTCCCCGGAATCCTCGAGCCACGGGCGTGGCAGCCAGATCCGCCTGCCATCGGTGAAAGGCGCGGCTGCGTCCCTTGCGGCCCAGGGCGGAAGACTCCGCAGGCGCCGCGCGACGAGGCCCGGGAGAGGGCGCGCGACAGCCGCGGCCACCGGCCAGCTCCGGCCCAGCCAGGCCGCCTGCCAAGCGGCGAGTCGCCGGTGAGCTGCGCTCGCGGGCGAGCGCTCGCCCCGTCTCGGCGTTCCCCGATGCCGCTCCCAGGCGGTGCGGACCGCGGAGGTCGCGCGCTCCGCGGCCTCGAGCAGGACGTCCTCGGCCTCGGGCATCGCGCGCCGTCCCTACGCGAGCACGGCGCGCGCGATCTCCGCCACGGTGCGTGCGAGCTCGGGATCGTCGGTGAGCGCCGCGGTGACGGCCACCTCGCAGGCGCGCGCAGGCTCGACTCCAGTGGCGATGAGGCGCCCCGCATGGACGAGCACGCGCGTGCTGGGCGCCTCGGCCAGACCCCGGTCGCGGAGCGGACGCACGCGCTCGGCCACGCGCACCAGCGCCGCCGCGTCGCCGCGCGCGATGCCCGCCTCGCGGGCGACGATCTCCGTCTCGAGCTCCGGCGGCGGGAAGCCGAGCTCGATCGCGACGAAGCGCTGGCGCGTGGAGGGCTTGAGCTCCTTGGCGAGGCTCTGGTAGCCCGGGTTGTACGAGACGACGAGCAGGAAGTCGGGGTGCGCCTCGACGAGCTCGTCGGCGCGTTCGAGCGGCAGCATCCGGCGGTCGTCGGCGAGCGGATGCAGCACCACGACGGTGTCCTGCCGTGCCTCGACGACCTCGTCGAGATAGGCGATGCCGCCGGCGCGCACGGCCTCGGTGAGCGGGCCGTCCTGCCAGACCGTCTCGCCGCCGCGGACGAGCCAGCGGCCGGTGAGGTCGCTGGCCGAGAGGTCGTCGTGGCAGGCCACCGTGGCGAGCGCCCGTCCGAGCTTCCAGGCCATGTGCCGGACGAAGCGGGTCTTGCCGCAGCCTGTCGGACCCTTGAGCAGCACCGGCAGGTGGTGAGCGGCCGCGGCCTCGAAGATCGCCACTTCGTCGCCGATCGGCCGATACCACGGGGACTCGCGCGGAGCGGGCTCGAGGAGTCCGCGAGAAGGGGCCTGGCTGCCGGGCTCCCTGCCCGAAGCGACCGGCGACAGCGGAGCGCGGCTCACGCGGTGCTCTCGGAGGTCACTGCCGCCGGCGCGCGCACCGGCTCTGCGCCGGGTACGGCGAGCGGAGGTCCGTGCCGGATGAAGTCCCAGACGTACGCGGCCACGCCGGCGGTGAAGACCACCGCGGTGGCGAGCCACATCAGGTAGTGGACCTGGATCTTCTGCTGGGTCTCGAGGTAGCCGACGCCGAGGATGCGCTCGAGATACGTCTGCGTGATTCCCGCCGCGGCGAGCGCCATCGTCATCCCGAACATGCCGCCGACCATCAGCCAGAAGCTCGCTAGGCCGAGGGAGGTCTGCGTCTCCTCGTCGCGGCGACCGGTCAGCGCGGGCACGGCGAAGCTGATGATCGCGAGATTGATCATCGCGTAGGCGCCGAAGAAGGCCATGTGGCCGTGCATCGTCGTGATGTGCGTGCCGTGGGTCCAGGCATTCACCTGCGGCCAGGTGTGAGCGACGCCCAGGATCCCCGCCCCGATCGCCGAGAACACCGTGGCACCGATCGTCCAGTGCAGCGCGAGCCCGTTCGGGTGTGCAAGGCCCGAGCGTCGGATGATCATGTACGCGTACATAGCCATCGCGAGGAAGGCGAGCGGCTCGAGCGCAGAGAACACGCCGCCCACCCACAGCCAGTATTCGGGAACGCCGATCCAGTAGTAGTGGTGCCCGGTGCCGAGGATCCCCGAGAGGAAGGTGAGGCCGACGATCACGTAGAGCCACTTCTCGAGCACCTCGCGGTCTGCACCGGAGAGCCGGATCAGCAGGAAGGCGAGGATCCCGCCGAGGATCAGCTCCCATACGCCCTCGACCCAGAGATGCACGACCCACCAGCGGTAGAAGCGGTCGAGGGTGTAGTTGTCGAAGTCGATCAGGCCGGGCAGGAAGAGAAGCGCCGTGCTCGCGAGGCCGCCGATCAGCACGCCCTCGGTCGTGGTGACGCGCCGGGCCTTCAAGATCGTCATGCCGACGTTGTAGAGGAAGAGCAGCATCACGGCGACGACGCCGAGCTTGAGCGGGAAGGGCATCTCGAGGAGCTTGCGCCCCGTCGTCCAGCCGAAGAGGTATCCGACGATCGTGACGACCCCGATCGCGAGCCACGCCACGAGCTGGATCACCGCGAGCCGCTCGCTGTGGATCTCCTGGCGCGACTCGTCGGGCACGATCCAGTAGGTCGCGCCCATGAAGCCGGTGAGCACCCAGACGAGCAGCAGGTTCGTGTGGATGGCCTTCGTCGTCGCGAAGTTCATGATGTCGCGCAGCGGGTCGGGGCCCAGGTACTTCGCCAGCGCCATGAAGCCGAAGCCCACCTGGAGCGCGAAGAGCAGCAGCGCGGCCAGGAAGTACCACCAGGCCACGCGCTGCGAGCGATAGGTCACGAGCGTCCCTCCTCGGTTGCGCGGAGCGTCATCAGGTAGTCGACCAGGTCCTCGATCTGCTGCTCCGTCAGGCGATCTTCGTAGCCGGAGGGCATCAGCGACACGCCCGCGGAGGTGGCGAAGACGCGCCCTTCGGGTGCCTCGGCGATGTGCGCGCTGGGCGAGAGGATCGACTCCCGGACGTAGCCCTTCGCGTCCCTTGCCTCACCGGTGTATCGAGGACTGGCGACGATCTGGGAGGCTCGCTCGGGAATGCCGGACAATGAAGCTCCAACGAGCGTGACTTCCGCGGCGACCGAGTGGCAGGCTGCACAGCCCGCCTCTGCGTTGAACACCGCCTTGCCGCGCAGGATCGGACCCGACTCCTCCTGCACGCTCTCGATTCCGGGAAGTCCCCGGACTGCGACCCCCGCGACCAGGATAGGACGCGGCGGCCAGCCGTTCAGGTCCACGTTCCCCACCCAGTCGAGGAAGGACACCACGTCCGCGATCTCCTGCTCCGAGAGATCCAGAGTGGGCATCAGCCGGCCGTCTCTCTCCGCCGAGTAGAAGGCCGAGGGATCCCGCATGAACTGCTCGAGATAGGGACGGCCGCGCTGCTCTACGATCTTCGTGAGATCCGGAGCGTAGTAGGCTCCCTCGCCCATCAGCGTGTGGCAGTTCTCGCAGTTGTTGCGCTCCCAGACCTTGAGCCCGCTCACGACCTCCTCGGTCAGCGCCTCGGCGTTCGTGCGCTCGCCGATCGTCGTGTGGGTGTGGATGGTCAGCCCGATGAAGACCGCCGTGAAGAGCACCGTGCCGCCCCAAAAGAAGCGCCGGGTCGTCGTCTTCGTCATCGCCTCTCCTCGCGCACGCGCCGGTCGGCAGCGCGCCGGGCGGCCCGGAACGTCGCGACGCCGGCGACGGTGAAGGCCGCGGCCCCACTCCCGGCGGCCACCCACATCGCCACTTCGGCGAGCAGAGGAGCGCCGAGCCGGCCCAGCACCGGAGCCGCCAAGACACTGCCGGCAGCCGCGAGGACGAGCACCGCGATCGTCGCGTCGCCGTGCTCCGCGTCCACGCTAGACCCCGATCTCCGAGAAGCGGAGCACCCCGATCGCGACGGCGTAGACGAGGCCGGCTCCCATCAGCGCGAGTACCGCGCCGCCGAGCAGGCGGAGCCACGCGGGGGAGGGCGGGCGTCGGGTCTCGGGCATCGCGGGTCTCCTCGCTGCGATTCGCGTGCCAGGGTGCCACGGCGCGCCCGCGGTGTGCAGCCCGGAATCGCACTCCCCTGCTGGGGTCTCCCGTCCCGGCTCCGAGCGACCTGGGCCCAAATGCCACAGTCACACCCGACGAACTTCGATCCGACGGAGTGGACGCGTCGATCCTGTTCCTCGCGAGCGCGCCGTCAGGCCAGCGCGGCGCGCATCGCGTCGACGACCTCGAGATCCTCGAGGGCGAGCTGCGAGCGCCGGAGCAGGTCCCTGCCGAGCCCCTGCCCGTCGGCGCCCGCGTACGAGGGCATGAAGGCCAGGAAGGTGGCCACGACGGTGTAGCCGGCCTGGACGCGGTGCACCGGCCAGGCGTCGTCGAGGCCGATGTCCGGCCCCCCCGCGGCGCGCAGCGCGTCGAGGTACACGCGCATCAGCTCCCGCTCGGATCGCTGCCGCTCCTCGGGGTCGACGGCCATCGTCAGGAAGTAGCTCACGTCGCGCAGCGGCGTGCTCACGCGCGACAGGCCCCAGTCGTGGAAGCCGACGCGGCCCCCGTCGAGGAAGACGTTGCCGATGTGGGTGTCTCCGTGCACCAGGGTCTGGGGCCCCGCGTTCCAGAGCGCGTGGAGCCGGTCGCGATGCTGGACGTAGAGCTCCCCGGCCGCGACGTAGTTGGAGCTGAGCGCGTCGCCGTGCTGGTCCAGGACCCTCCGGAGCAGCGGCGTCACGTCCATGTCCGGCTCGGGCCGGGCGAGCCACGGCGCGACGGTCGCGCGCTCGGCGGCGTCGGCGAAGCGGGCGTGGAAGCGGGCGAGCTCCTCGAGGGCGCGCGCCGCCGCGTCGGCCGTGACGCCCCACTCCCCCTCCGAGAACCGGCAGCCGCCCGCCGACAGGTCCTCGAGCAGCAACGCGAAGAGGCCGTCGTCCCCCGTCGCGGCGTAGTACGTGCGGGGCACCCGCAGGTCGATCGACGGCGCCACGTCGGAGTAGAACTCCGCCTCGCGCACCGCCATTCCGGTCGAGCCGATCATCGCCCGGTGCACCGGATCCGTCGGCGCGAGCTTGCCGAAGAGCGACGCGGGGCCCGATCCCTCCTCGCGATACGTGAGCGCGATTCGCACCCGCTGATTGGTGGCGAAGGCGTGGTCGAGCACCTCGACGGCCACGACCTCGGTGCCCAACACGCCCGACAGCCAGGCGGGCGAGAGGTCCGATGCTTCCGCGGGAACCGTGCTCATGGATCCGGCTCAGCGCTTCTTCGCCAGGCTGGTGTAGACCCGGTCGAGGAAGCCGAGCGAGGCCTCGACCTCTCCGTAGGCCTTCTCGAAGTCGGCGGCGGGGTTCGCGGCGACCACCTCTTCGAGCGACTTCCCCTGCTCGATCATCGCGTGCACCCGGCCGCGCACCGTCTTCAGCATCGCGACGTAGCGGGCGAGCGCGGCGGCGTCGGTGACGGGGCCGTGGCCCGGGATCACGATCGCGCCCGGCTCGAGCTCCGCGGCCACCGCCTCGCAGAACGCGATCATGCCGTCGATGTCGCCGCCGGAATCGGCGTCGATGAACGGGAAGCCGGTGTTGTTGAAGACGTCGCCCATGTGGACGGCGTTGTGCTCGCGGAAGATCACGGCGGCGTCGCCGGCGGTGTGCGCGGGGCCGGCGTGGATCAGGTCGATGCGACCGCCGTTGTAGTGGAGCTGCATGCGGCCGTCGAAGGTGATCGTCGGCAGCGCGTCCTCGGGGTAGGGCGCCTGGCGATAGCGCGCCACGACCAGGTTCACCGGACCGCCGCTGCGCATCATCTCGCCCGAGTGCGAGTGCGCCACCAGGCGGGTGCCGGCGGGCCCGAGCGCCAGGTTCCCCTCGGCGTGGTCGAAGTGCCAGTGCGTGTTGATCGCGAACTCGATCGGCCCGCCGCCGAGCCGCTCGATCGCCGCGTTCACCTTCGGAATCAGCGCCGGAAACTGGTCGTCGACGATCAGCACGCCGTCCTCGCCGATCGAGACCGCGATGTTGCCGCCGACCCCGAACAGGACGTGGAGCCCGTCGGCGAGCGTCTCTTCCCGGATCTCCGCGCTCGCGAGGTCCCAGCCGAAGCGTGCGAGCAGCTCGTCGAGGTCGGTGATCTCCTGCGCCGGGGCCGGCGCCGGAGCGGCGAGCAGCGCGAGCAGGCTGACGATCCACTTCTTCACCGCGGGTGCCTCCTTCGTGACGGGCGACAGGTAGCCCAGCGGGCGAGGCGGCGCGGGCCTCGGCGCCCGAGCGCCGCACCTCGCGCGTCACGTTCCGGAAGGAGCAGCCGTGCTCCTCGACCCTCCGATGGAGCGTGTCGCTGTTGTCCTGGCTGCGAACGCGACGCTCGCGCAGCCCGTTCCTCCAACACCGGGCAGTGTGATCCGCCGAAGCCCGGCTCGTCAGCCCAACCGGCGCCGCGCGCGTCCGGCGAGACCGAGCAGGCCCAGCGCCAGGAGCCCCACCGTGCCCGGCTCGGGGATCGGCGCGATCGTCACGTCGAGCGTGAAGCCGGGCTGATCCAGGTGCTCCCTCGAGCTCCAGTACTCGAAGGTGCCCGCGGGACCCTCGTCGATCGCGCGGAACATCAGGCTCAGCACTCCGTCGAGCTGGTACTGCGTGTTCACCGCGGCGGTGAGCTCGGCCGTCTGGAAGCTCTGCGAGACCGGTGGGGCCGGGGCGGTCGCCGCGTCCCAGATGGCCAGCGGCACACCTCCGGCGACCGGCTGGTTGTTCCAGGTAAGCGTGAGCTCGCCCCACCCGTCGTCTGCGACCAGATAGATGCCGTGGACGGTGTCGGCAGCCAGGAGATCGAAGGTGTAAGTCCCATTGAGCGTCGCCGACGTGACCACCGTGCCCGGCACCCACGCGGGCAGCTGGAACTTCAGGAAGAAGCGCCCGGCACCGCTGGTCTGTCCGGTGAACAGTCCTCCCTCGAAGGTGCTGGCTCCGTAGCTGCCGTTCGGGTTGCTCGAGTAGACGCTCGCGTCGGCGAGCACCGGAAGGGTGACGGCGGCGACGGACGACGGAGTGGCCAGGAGCGGAAGGATCGCAGCCAGCAGCGCACGACGAGACACAGGAATCCCCTCCCTGGGCGCATCCTACACCGCGAGGAGGGGCGCGCTTCCCAAAAGGCGCGAGCCATTTTAGTTAGGTGAACTAACTCGAGGCGCAACTCGGCCCAGGTCGTCCGACAGGCCGAGCGCCCGGAGCCGACCCGAGCCGCCGCTCACTTGTGGACCGATCGGTACAGTGGCATAGTGGGCGCCTCGAATCGGGCGTCGGGCGGGTCGGGACGGCCCGCCGGCGCTCGCCGCACACCGAGGTGCCGACCGTTGACCGCCCCGAACCTCCTCGCGCACGCCGCGGCGCTCGCCGCGCTCGCCGCCCTCGCCGCGCCCGGACCCGCGCGCGCCGCGCACGACGAGAGCCCCGAGCCTGAGGTCGCGCCGACCTGGGAGACCACGACCGACGGCGGGATGGTCTCGGACGACGTCGCCCGATACGCGGTGGCGAGCAAGTCGCGCAACAACGGCGTCGAGTCGCTCTTCGTCACCGCGGTCCGCGTGAAGTCCGACGTGCTGCAGGCGCTCGGCATCCAGGACTTCGACGTCGTCACGTCGGCCTTCGACGTCGCGACCGGCGCCGTGCGCTGGACCACCGCCTACGACGCGGGCCTCGACGTCTACGACCAGCCCGCGGGCATGGAGCTCAACTACAACAACAACCTCCTGCACGTCGTCGTCGAGTCCGACTCGGATGCGGCGATCGTGACCTACTCGGTCTCGAACGGCTCCGAGGCGGTCGTCACGCCGTTGGGAGCCGCGACCGTCAACGGCACCGCGATCACCGTATCGGGCTCCGAGATGGCGGTCGTCGGCCGCGCGTCCGGAAGCTTCTGGTTCGCCGACTACGAGTCGGGCCCGCAGGCCGTGACGATCGACAGCAGCCCGGTCGCCGGCGAGGCCTTCGACGTCGCGATCCACAACAAGACCTGGATCGACTCGCAGGGCGACTCCGACTGGGCGCCCGGCAACATCGACTCGTGGCGCACCTTCGTCGCGACCGGCCGCTCGGGCGCCTTCGCGTCGAGCGACGTCTACACCGCGGCGTGGCGCACCGACCAGAGCGGGCACGCGCCGGTCTGGGTCCAGACCTGGGACGGCCCGGACGGCGACTGGGACGAGGGCCTCGCCGTCGAGACCGGGTACGTGCGCGAGACCGGACAGACCTTCGCGTGGACCGCCGGGCGCACGCGCGACGCCTCGGGCAACTGGGACATCGTCGTCGCGGCGCACGACCTGAACACCGGCGCGCCGGCGTGGACGGGCGCGACGCGCACCTGGGGCGGCGAGGGCGCGAGCGAGGACGCGCCGGTCGCGATGTGGTACGCCGACGCGACGCAGACGCTCTACGTCACCGGCACGAGCGACCGCGGCTTCCCGCACGGCACCGACGTCGTCACGCTCGCGTTCGACGCGCTCACCGGCGATTCGCGCGCCGTCGCGTTCTCGTCGGGCGACATCTCGAACGGCGACGACGAGCCGACCGGGATCACGGCGACCCACGACGGCCAGCGCGTCTTCGTCGCCGCCGAGGTCCACGACCTGCTGCCCGAGGGCGGCGGCAAGCACCGCGCCGGGCTCTTCGCGTTCGACGCCGACCTGAACCCGGCCGGCACCGCGATGCTCGCCGAGGGCGGATTCGGCGTCGACCAGGCCGGCGGCGTCGCGGTCGACATCGACCAGACCCACGTGCTGCTCGGCGGCTCGACCGATCCCGACTCGACGCAGCGCGAGGACCTCGCCGGGGCGGCGTACCCGCTCGAGGACTTCGAGGTGCTTCCCGAGCCCGGCGCGGCGTCGGGCCTGGCGCTCGGCACCGCGCTGCTGCTCGGTCTGTCGCGGCGGCGTGCCGGCCTGCGACGGGGTCGACGCTAGCCGAGCTCCCGCGCCGGCAGCACCAGCCGCGGGCGCTCGGGGTGCGGGCGGTAGAGGATCACCGTGTGCCCGACGAGGCCGCAGAGCGCGGCGCCGGTCGCGTCGGCGATCTCGCGCGCGAGGCCCTTCTTGTCCTCCGGCTCGTGCAGGCGCACCTTGACGAGTTCGTGGTCGGCGAGCGCGTCGCGCGTCGCGCGGACGACCGCGTCGCTCAGGCCCGACTGTCCCACGTGGACGAGCGCGTCGAGCGGGTTCGCGCGCGCGCGCAGCCAGCGGCGCTGGCGGCCGGTCAGCTCCGGCGGTCGCGAGGCGGGATCCGGGGGCGTGAACATCGTCCGCTCCGTCGGTGGCGTCGGACTGCAGCGTAGGCGATCGAGCGCTCCGCGTTCGGCACTCGCCCGACACTACACGTCCGGTTCGGCCCGACGACAGTGCTGCGCAAGCCGATACCCGCGTGCGTCGCGCGGCGGTAGGCTGCCCGCGCGCGTCCCGACCGTCCGGGATGGAGGCAGCGCCCTGTCGTCGGAGGATCCCCTATGAAGACCGTGCTCCGCTCGCGAACTCGTCGAACGCTCCGCATCGCCGCCGCCACGCTGCTCGCCGCAGCGCTCGCCGCGCCGGCCGGCGCGCTGCTGAAGCGCTGGTGGAACTGGACGCTCGGCGGCGAGCGCACGCGCCTGATCGACGTGCCGGCCGCCGCGCCGTTCGGCGTCGGCAGCTGCCCGGGCGTGCGGCCGGGCGCGATCGTCTCGAGCGACGCCGGACAGTGTACGCTCAATGCCGCGTTCGCCGGCAGCGACGGTCGTCTCTACATGGGAACCGCCGGGCACTGCATCCTCGGCGAGTCGCCGATCGGCGGCGACGTCGGCGAGGAGTCGTGGGCTTCTGGAGCCGGTCCGGTGGCGCGCGACGGCGCCGGCGCCGCGATCGGCCGCTTCGCCTACGCGATCCTCGAGGACCCGAAGGACTTCGCGCTGATCGAGCTCGACGGCGGCGTCGCGATGAGCCCGCAGATGTGCCACTTCGGCGGGCCGACCGGACTCAATGACGATCGGCCAGCCGATCCGGTCGTGCTGCAACACTACGGCAACGGCGTCGCGCTGGGCACGGTCCTGCCGGCGCGCACCGGCGTCGCGCTCGGGATGCCCGATCCCGACCACGTGTTCGCCCAGACGGCGGCGATCTCCGGCGACTCGGGGAGCCTCGTGATCAGCGCAGACGGCCGCGCCGTCGGCGTCCTCGTCACCGTCGGCGTGCACTCGGGCTCGATCGGAATCCCGACGGTCGACGCCGGCGTCGTCGGCATCACCCGCTTCGCACCGCAGATCGCGCGCGCCGAGGCCGTGCTCGGCGTCGAGCTGACGCTCCTGACCGCGCCGACGATCGGCGGTCCGCTCTAGCGGGGCGTGCGCCGCGGGGTCAGCCGCGCGACAGGAAGTTGTACTTCAGGATGCACCACAGCGCGTGCAGGCCGTCGCGCCAGCCGATCTTCTTGCCCTCGGCGTAGGTGCGGCCGTAGTACGACACCGACACCTCGTACACGCGCACGCCGAGCCGCGCGACCTTCGCGGTGATCTCGGGCTCGAAGCCGAAGCGGTCCTCCTCGATCGAGATCCGCTCGAGCACCTCGCGTCGGAAGGCCTTGTAGCAGACCTCCATGTCGGTGAGGTTCAGCCCGGTGGCCATGTCGGAGAGCATCGTCAGCAGCTTGTTGCCGACCGAGTGCCAGTAGTAGAGGACGCGGTGTCCGCTCGGGCTGCCGAGGAAGCGCGAGCCGAACACGACGTCGGCCCGGTCGGAGAGGATCGGCGCGAGCAGCCGAAAGTACTCGGTCGGGTCGTACTCGAGGTCGGCGTCCTGGACGATCGCGACGTCGGCGCTCGCGTGCGCGAAGCCGGTGCGCAGCGCGGCGCCCTTGCCGCGGTTGTTCGAATGGCGAAGCAGGTCGATGCGCGGCTCGTCCTTCGCGAGCGGCTCGAGGATCTCCCAGGTGCCGTCGGTCGACGCGTCGTCGACGACGACGAGCTGCTGCACTGGCCGCTGGTCGAGCACGCGGCGGATCACCTCGGCGACGGTGCCGGACTCGTTGTAGACCGGCGTCACGACCGAGAGGCACGGCGCGACGTCGGCGTTGGAGCGGATCTCGTTCATCGGGTCGTCCGTCCAGGGGAGGGGCCAGTATGCCCCGGCGCCACGGTAGGCGCCGCCGCCGATCGCCGATACCGTTCCCGGTCGCATCGGAGGAGGGCGTCTCCGCTGTCGTCGAACGCTCCGAGACCCCGACCGGGAGCGGACCCGCTCGCCTGGCTCGCGATCGGGCTCGTGCTGGCCGGCGCCGCGCTGCGCGTGCGCAACCTGGGCGTGCCGCGCTCGTTCAACGACGACGAGGCCTCGGTCGCCGTCAACGTGCTCGAGCGCTCGTGGATCGGCCTGACGGCGCCGCTCGACTTCGACCAGGGAGCACCGATCGGCTTCCTGTGGGCCGTCAAGCTGTGCGCGGTCCTGCTCGGCGAGGACGAGTGGGTGCTGCGCCTCGTCCCGCTGCTCGCCGGCATCGCCGCGCTGCCGTGCTTCTACCTGCTCGCTCGGCGCCTCACGGACGCGTACGCCGCGCTCTTCGCTCTCGCGATCTGGGCGTTCTCGTACCGGGCGGTCGAGTACAGCGCGACGTTGAAGCCCTACGGCCTGGACTTCCTCGCCACCTGCGTCGTGCTGCTCGCGGCCACCGACGAGCGGCCGGAGCGGCTGCCGAGGCTCGCACTCGTCGGCGCCCTGGCGATCTGCTTCTCGTTCCCGATCGTCTTCGTGCTCGCGGCGGTCGGCTGCGTCCTCGCGTGGGAGCCGCTGCGGGCGCGGCGCTGGCCGGAGCTGCTGCGGCTCGGCGGCGTCGGCGCGACGTGGCTCGGCGTCTTCGTACTGAACCTCTTCGGCGTCGGCGCGGCGCTGCTCCAGAGCGACTTCATGAGGCGCTTCTGGGCCGAGGCGCGCGCCTTCATGCCGCTGCCGCCGCGCTCGATCGCCGACCTCGAGTGGTTCCGCGACACCTACGTCGCCCTCTTCAACAGCCCGATCGGGCTCGGCTACGTCGAGATCGGCGCCGTCGCCTACCTCGCCGGTCTCGTCGCGTTCGCGCGCCGCGACCGGACCGTCGCCGTGCTGCTGACGCTGCCGCTGGGACTCGCGCTGCTCGCGTCTGGCTTCGAGCTCTATCCCTTCGGCGGACGCCTGCTGATGTTCGCGGCGCCGCTGCTCGCGCTGCCGGTGGCCGAGGCGATCGTCGGGCTGGTGCGCAGCACGGCGCCGCTCGCGAGGGTGACCGGCGTGGTGATGGCCGCGCTCGTCGGGCAGGCGCTCCTGAGCTTCGCGCTGCGCGGGATCGCGCTCGAGCCGGCGCCGGCGCCGACGTCGTCGCACGTCATCGCGCGGCTCTCCGAGCGCATCGATCCCGACGCCGGCGACTGGGTGTTCGCGAACGAGCCGGCGCGCGCGATCTTCCTCTACTACGCCCGCAGGCTCGGGGTCGACGGCGTCCCGATGGCGGCGATGGACAGCCACTTCTGGGACCAGGAGATGATCGAGCGGACCTTCGCGATCCCGCTCGAGCACGGCGCCCGGCGCATCTGGGTGCTGCACGCCGAGTTCGACGACCTGTCGGCGATCCTCGAGCACGCCGACCGCCTGGGCACGCGCGTCGAGAGCATCGAGGGCCCGGAGACCTCGGCGTACCTCTACCGCCTCGAGTGACGCGCGCCGTCTACGGCACCGGCGCGATCCCCCAGGTCTCGGCGGCGTACTCGCGGACGGCGCGGTCGCTCGAGAAGTAGCCGATGCGCGCGACGTTCAGCGCGGCGCGGCGCGACCAGCCCTCGGCGTCGCGGAAGTCGCGCGCGACCTGGCGCTGCGCCGCCGCGTAGGGCTCGAAGTCGGCCAGGTGATAGTAGCGGTCGCCGTGCTCGAGCAGGCTCGCGACGATCGGCTGGAAGAGCTCGCGCGCGTCCGGCGCGAAGCGGCCTTCGCGCAGCGCGTCGAGCACGCGGCGCAGCGGCGGGCTCGCGTCGGCGACCGCGCGCGGGTCGTAGCCGCCGCCGCGCTCGAGCTCCTCGATCTGCTCGGCGCGCAGGCCGAAGATGTAGATGTTCTCGTCGCCCACGGCGTCGCGGATCTCGATGTTCGCGCCGTCGAGCGTGCCGATCGTCAGCGCACCGTTGAGCGCGAGCTTCATGTTGCCGGTGCCCGACGCCTCGCGGCCGGCCGTCGAGATCTGCTCGGAGAGGTCGGCGGCCGGGACGATGCGCTCGGCCAGCGACACGCCGTAGTCGGGCACGAACACGACCCGCAGCAGGCCCTCGCTGCGCGGGTCGTCGTTGACGGTCCGCGCGATCGCGCCGAGCAGCCGGATCACGAGCTTCGCCATCGCGTAGCTCGGCGCCGCCTTGCCGGCGAACAGGCAGGTGCGCGGCGTCTCGGGCGCGCGCCCGTCGTCGGCCAGCTCGAGGTAGAGGTGCGCGACGTGCAGCGCCGCGAGCAGCTGGCGCTTGTACTCGTGGATGCGCTTCACCTGCACATCGAGCAGCGCCGCGGGGTCGATGCGCACGCCGGTGCAGGTCTCGACGGTCTCGGCGAGGCGGCGCTTGTTTTCGCTCTTGACCGCGCGGAAGCGCTCGAGGAAGACCGGGTCGCCCGTGTGCGCCTCGAGCCCGCGCAGCGCCTCGAGGTCGCGGATCCAGCCCGGTCCGATCCGCTCGGTGACCAGCGCCGCGAGCCCGGGATTCGCGCGCGCGAGCCAGCGCCGCGGCGTGACGCCGTTGGTCTTGTTGTGGAAGCGCTCGGGCCACAGCTCGTGGAAGTCCGGCACGAGGCGCGTCGCCACGAGCCGGGAGTGCAGCGCCGAGACGCCGTTGACCGCATGGCTGCCGACGATCGCGAGGTTCGCCATCCGCGCCTGCTTCGGCTCCCCTTCCTCGATGATCGACATGCGTCGCATGCGGTCGACGTCGCCGGGCCAGCGCGCCGTCACCTGCTCGAGGAAGCGCGCGTTGACGAGCTCGATCAGCTGCAGGTGGCGCGGCAGCACGCGCTGCAGCAGCGGCAGCGGCCAGCACTCGAGCGCCTCCGGCAGCAGCGTGTGGTTCGTGTACGCGGTGGTGCGCTCGACGATGCGCCAGGCCGCCTCGAGCTCGAGTCCGTGGTCGTCGACGAGCAGCCGCAGCAGCTCGACCACCGCGAGCGCCGGGTGCGTGTCGTTCAGGTGGATTGCCGCGAAGTCCGGCAGCCGGTGCAGCGGCTCGCCGGCCTCGCGGTGGTGCGAGAGGATGTCGCGCAGCGCGCAGGCGACGAAGAAGTACTCCTGCAGCAGCCGCAGCTCGCGGCCGGCCGGGTGCTCGTCGGCCGGGTAGAGCAGCTTCGAGATGCGCTCGTAGGAGATCTTGTCGCGGAACGCGGCGGCGTGGTCGCCGGAGTGGAAGCTCGCGAGGTCGATCTCGTCGAGCGCGTGCGCCGAGTAGAGGCGCAGCACGTTCACGCTGTGGCCGCCGTGGCCGACGATCGGCATGTCGTGCGCGACGCCCACGAGCGCGCGCCAGCCGACCCACGGCGGGCCGCGCCGCCGCAGCCGGCCGAACACCGGGATCAGCACCGCGCGGTCGCGCCGCTCGAGCAGCCACGGCGTGCCGACCTCGCGCCAGCTGTCGGGCTCCTCGCGCTGCTCGCCGTCGACGATGCGCTGGCGGAAGAGCCCGTGCTCGTAGTTGATGCCGTAGCCGATCGCCGGGTAGTCGAGCGTCGCGAGCGAGTCGAGATAGCACGCGGCCAGCCGGCCGAGGCCGCCATTGCCGAGCGCGGCGTCGGGCTCGAGCTCGTCGAGCGCCTGCAGGTCGATGCCGAGCGTCGCGAGCGCCCGCTCGGCCTCGTCGAGCAGGCCGAGGTTCAGCAGGTTGTTCGCGCGCGAGCGCCCGACCAGGTACTCGACCGAGAGGTAGTAGAGCACCTTCGGCCGAACGGCCTCGTGACGCTCCTTCGTCGCGAAGAGCCGATCGATCGCGACCTCGCGCACCGCGAGGCTCACCGCCTGCAGCAGGTCGCGCGGCACCGCGTCGCGCCAGCGCTTGCCGAGCGCGTAGCGCAGCGAGCGGCGGATCGACGCCGCGAGGTCGGGCCGCCTCCGCTCGCCGTCGCCGCCGGTCAGAGCGGCCGTGCTCAATTCGGGTCCTCCGTTCGCCGCGGGTCGCGCGGCCGACGGAAGGTACCCGGCGGCAGCGCCTCGCGGACCTCCCGGCGTCGCGCGAGCGCCTCGAGCGGCGCGGCCATGCGACGCCGCCAGCTCGGGGGCCGGTCGGCAGCGCTCCCGGGCAGGTGCACCGGCTCGGCCTCGCCGGCGAGGTCGTCGAGCGACACCGCGACGAGCGGCGCCGGCGAGCGCGCGAGCAGCTCCGAGGTCGCGCGGCACCAGTCGGCCGGACCCGGGTCGCGCTCGCCGCGCCACGCGCCGGCGGCACGCAGCCGCGCGACGAGCGCCGTGCGCTCGACGTCGCGCTCGGCGTCGGCCGGGGCCCTCGCGTCGCCGGCGGCGCGGCGCAGCGCGAGGTCGCGGCCCGAGAAGTAGCCGGCCAGCGGCGCGAGGTCGTGCGTGTTCGCGCTCGCGAGCGCGCGGGCCGAGAGCTCGGCGGCCGGGCGGAACGCGCCGTCGGCCTCGCGTTCGAAGAGCAGCACCGACGACGACAGGATCCCCCACGACGCGAGCGCGCGCGGCAGGTCGGGCGACACGGTGCCGAGGTCCTCGCCGACGACGAGCGCGCCGGCGCGCCGGCTCTCGAGCGCGACGACGCCGAGCAGGTCGTCGAGCGGGTAGCGCACGTAGGCGCCCTCGCTCGCCGGCCGGCCTTCCGGGATCCAGAACAGGCGCTGGAGCCCGATCACGTGGTCGATGCGCAGCGCGCCGGCGTGGCGCAGCCCGGCGCGCAGCACGTGCGTGAGGAACGCGTAGCCGTCGTCGCGGATCCGCCACGGGTCGGGCGGCGCGACGCCCCAATCCTGGCCGCCGGCGGCGAACGCGTCGGGCGGTGCGCCGACGCTCGCGCCTGGCGCGAACTGCCGGAAGCTCCAGGTGTCGGCCGAGCCCGGCAGCGAGCCGACGGCGAGGTCGGCGTAGAGGCCGACGCGCAGGCCGGCGTCGCGCGCCGCGCCGGCGGCGGCGCCGAGCTGCCGCTCCAGCTCGAACTGCAGCCACGCGTGGAAGTCGACCTCGAGCGCGCGCTCGGCGCGGAAGCGCGCCACCGCGGGCGACGCCGGGTCGCGGTACGGCTCGGGCCAGCGCCGCCAGTCCGAGCCCGGCGCGTCGGGCGAGACCTGCGCGTCGAGTGCGCACCAGGTCGCGAAGTCGGCGAGCGCCTCGCTCTCGCGCTCGCGCCACGCCGCGTACGCGCGCGCGCGGGCCGTCGCGGCGCCGCGGCGCACGAAGGTGCCGTACGCGGCGCGCAGCCGCGGCAGCTTCCACGCGCGCACGGCGTCGTAGTCGACGGCCGTCGCGGAGCGCAGCGCGTCGAGCGTGCGCCGCGCCGCGCGGCCGTCGAGATCGGGACGCGCGGTGGCCGCATCGGCCCACTCGGGCACCGCGTCGACGTCGAGCGCGAGCGGGCTGCGGTAGATCCGGCTCAGCGGGCCATAGGGCGAGACGGCGTGGCCGGTGGCGGGGATCGCGTGCAGCGGCGAGAGCCCGACGAAGTCGCCGCCCCAGGCGCCGCACGCGCGTGCGAGCGCGGCGACGTCGCCGAGGTCGCCGATGCCGGCGTTGCGCGCGCTGCGCAGCGTGTACAGGTTCGCCCAGACGCCGAAGCCGCGTCCGCCGGGGCCGAGCTTCTCTTCGACGTCGAGTGCGCGGCGCGGTGCGACGATCAGCCACTGCTCGGCCGGCGCGTCGTCGCCGTCGCGCCACACGCGCACGCGGTGGCGCCCCGGCCCGGGGCGCGCCGGCAGCGCGACGCGCAGCGGACCGCCGTCGGCGCGCGGCGCGAGCCGCGACTCGCCGCCTGCGACCCCGCCG
>CAZQYK010000612.1:0-6565 GCA_964597285.1 uncultured Spirochaetales bacterium | reverse complement strand
AACGGTGACGCCCCCGGCGCCGCGGCGCCGCGCACTCTCGACCGCATGTTCACCGGTTGCCCACGCGTCCGTCGTGTTTCCGAACGAGGTTTGAAGGCGAGCGCATAGGGACTCCGCCCCCGGAGGACGCACGATGCGAATCGCCCTGTTCACCGAGGTCTTTCCGCCCAAGATCGACGGCATCTGCAACCGCCTCGACCACACGCTGCGCGCGCTCGTCGGCGCCGGACACGAGGTGCTCGTCTTCGCGCCCGACGGCAGCCCGGCCGAGCACGCCGGTGCGCGCGTCGTCGCGGTGCCCGGCGCGCCGTTCCCGCCCTATCCCGAACTCCGGATCAGCGCGCCCGACCCGCGCATCGCGTGGGAGCTGGCGCGCTTCCGGCCCGACGTCGTGCACGCGGTGGGCCCGGCCTGCCTCGGCGTCTGGGGCGTGATCGCGGCGCGCTCGCTCGGGCTGCCGCTCGTCGCGTCCTACCACACCGACCTGCCGCGCTACCTGCCCGGCTACGGCCTCGGCTGGCTCGAGCCGGCGATCTGGCCGCTGCTGCGCCGCGTGCACGGCGCCGCGCACCTGAACCTGACGCCGTCGCGCTACACGCGCAGCGAGCTGATCGAGCACGGCGTCGAGCCGGTCGAGCTGTGGCCCGGCGGCGTCGACACCGCGCTCTTCCACCCGCGCCGGCGCGACCTCGAGATGCGCGCGCGCCTGTCGGGCGGCGTCCCGGACCGGCCGGTCGTGCTCTACGTCGGGCGGCTCGCGCCCGAGAAGCAGCTGCACCGGCTCGCCGACCTGCACGACGCGCTGCCCGAGGTGCGGGTCGCGTTCGTCGGCGACGGGCCGGCGCGCGCCGAGCTCGAGGCGCGCCTCGGCGGCGAGCGCGCGACCTTCCTCGGCTTCCTGCGCGGCGAGGAGCTCGCGCGGGCCTACGCCAGCGCCGACGTCTTCCTGATGCCGTCGACGACCGAGACGCTCGGCTTCGTCGTGCTCGAGGCGATGGCGTCGGGCCTGCCAGTCGTCGCGGCGCGCGCCGGAGGCATCCCGGACCTGATCGCGTCGTGCGACGACGGGATCCTCTACGAGCCGGCCGCGCCGGAGGCGGCGATCAAGGCCGTGCGCGAGGTGCTCGAGAGCCGCACGCTGCGCGAGCGGCTCGCCCGGCGCGCGCGCGCGAGCGCGGAGGCGCGCGACTGGAGCCAGGAGACGCGGCGCCTCGTGCTCCAGTACCGCAAGACCCAGGTGCTCGCGGCCCACCGCGGCTTCCCGGCGCGCGTGCTGCACGCCGCGCTGTGAGCGGCGCAGCGGGCTAATCTCGCGCCGCCGCGCGCCGCGGCGGGACGCGAGCATGGGCATCCGCTGCCGCATCGAGGCCGGCTTCACGCGCTGGGGACGACTCGTCGTCCGCCGCCGCGGGCTCGCGCTCTGCATCTGCCTCGCGCTCGGCGCGGGGTTCGTCGCCGGCCTGCCGCGGCTGCAGGTCGACAACTCGACCGACGCGTTCCTGCGCGAAGGCCACCCGGTGCGGGTGCGCTACGACCGCTTCAAGGACGCGTTCGAGCGCGAGGACCGCGTCAGCATCGTGCTGCGACCGGAGCGCGTGTTCGACGCGGCGTTCCTGGAGACGTTGCGGCGCCTCCACGAGGAGATCGAGAGCGAGGTCCCGTACGTCGCCGAGGTGACGAGCCTCGTCAACGCGCGCGACACGCGCGGCGAGGGCGACGAGCTGATCGTCGAGGACCTGATGGAGCGCTGGCCCGAGGGCCCGGGCGAGATCGCGGCGCTGCGCGAGCGCGCGATGGCGAACCCGCTCTACGTCGACGCGCTCGTCAGCGCCGACGCGAGCCACACGATCGTCGCCGTCGAGCCCTATACCTACTCGACGCTCGGCGACGGCGATCCGCTCGCCGGGTTCGACGACGGCGCCGACGCGAGCGACGAGCCGCTGTACCTGACCGACGAGGAGTCGTTCGCGCTCGTCGATGCGCTCGAAGGAATCGTCGCGCGCTACCGCTCGCCGGAGCTCGAGATGCACCTGGTCGGCGGCCCGACGCTCGACCGCCACATGACGGCAATGATGCAGCGGGACGTGACGGTGATGATGTCGCTCTCGTTCGCGCTCGTGGTCGCGCTGCTCTTCGTGCTCTTCCGGCGCGTCTCCGGCGTGCTGCTGCCGGTGTTCGTCGTGCTCCTGTCGCTGCTCTCGAGCCTCGGCCTGATGGGCTGGCTCGCGATCCCGTTCTCGGTGACGCTGAACATGCTGCCGGCCTTCCTGCTCGTCGTCGGGCTGTGCGACTCGATCCACATCCTGACGATCGTCTACAAGCGCCTCGAGTCCGGACGCAGCCGCGACGACGCGATCGCCGACGCGCTCGGGCACTCGGGCCTCGCGGTGGTGATGACGAGCGTCACGACCGCGGCCGGGCTCGCGAGCTTCACCTTCGCCGACCTCGCGCCGATCGCGCACCTCGGGGTGATCGCGCCGATCGGCGTGCTGCTCGCGATGCTCTTCAGTCTGACGCTGCTGCCGGCGCTCCTCGCGCTCGCGCCGCTCGGCGAGCGCGACGCGCCGCCCGGCGCCGGGCTGCGCGCGTTCTTCGACCGCTGGCTCGCGCGGGCCGGCGACCTGTCGACGCGCCGCCCGTGGCGCACCGTCGCTGCGGCCGCACTGCTCGTCGCGCTCGGACTGCCCGGCGTGCTGGAGCTGCGCGCGTCGCACAACGCGATGCGCTGGTTCCCGGAGCGCGACCCGCTGCGCCGCGCCACCGAGCTGATCGACCGCGAGTTCCACGGCAGCGCCGGCCTCGAGGTGATCGTCCACACCGGGGAGGAGAACGGGCTCTACGAGCCGGCGACGCTCGCGCGCCTCGAGCGCGCGATGGACCACGCTTCGGGCCTCGCCGTCGACGGGCGGCCGATCGGCAACGTGACGTCGATCGTCGACGTGGTGAAGGAGATCCACCAGGCGCTGCACGAGAACCGGGCCGAGCTCCGCCGGATTCCGGACCGGCGCGACCTCGTCGCGCAGGAGCTGCTGCTCTTCGAGAACAGCGGCAACGACGACCTCGAGGAGGTCGTCGACTCGCGCTTCGAGACGGCGCGCGTGTCGATCCGCACGCCGTGGGCCGACGCGATGGAGTACCCGGCGCTGCTCGACGCGATCGAGCGGGGCTTCCGCGACGCGCTCGGGAGCGGCGTCGGGCTCGAGGTGACCGGCCACGTGGCGCTCTTCACGACGGTGTTCAGCGAGCTAGTGCCGACGATGGCGCGCTCGTACGTCTTCGCGCTGCTCGTGATCACGCCGCTGATGGTGCTGCTGATCGGCAACTGGAGGCGCGGCCTGCTCGCGATGATCCCGAACCTCCTGCCGATCTACCTCGTGCTCGCGCTGATGGGCTGGTCCGGCATCCCGCTCGACGCGTCGACGCTGCTGATCGGCGGCATCATCCTCGGGCTCGCCGTCGACGACACGATCCACTTCATGCACAAGTTCGGCCGCTACTACGAGGACTCCGGCGACGCCCGCCGCGCCGTCCACGAGACGCTCGCGACGACCGGCGTCGCGCTGCTCTTCACGTCGCTCGTGCTGTCGGCCGGCTTCGCGGTGATGCTCGCGTCGTACATGCAGAACTCCTTCTGGTTCGGGGCGCTCGCGACCGTCGCGACGATCACCGCCTTCCTCGCCGACGTGCTGCTGGCCCCGGCGCTGATGGTGCTCGCCGGCGGCGCCGGAGCGGCCGCCCCGCGCTGAGGCCGCTCCCGAAAACGTCGCCGCGACGCCACGGAGGCGCCACGCGGGTCTGGTGACGTGAGGGGCCCGAGCTTCCGGCCGCGCCGGCCGGAGCGCAGAGCGGGTCGTGTTCTCCCGAGTGGTCCTGGTCGTAGACGAAGACGACGGCGTCCGAGCGGCGGTCCGGCAGTGCCTGGCCGACCGTCAGCTCGCGTGCCGCGAGGCCGCGACCGCGCAGGAGGCCCTGAAGGCGGTGACCGAGGAGCCGCCCGACCTGATCCTGCTCGAGCTGGTCCTGCCGGACCAGTCGGGCCTCGGACTGTGCCGGACCGTGCGCGAGTCGCCGGCGCTCGCGGGCACGCCGATCATCGTGCTGACGAGCCGCGCGAGCGAGATCGACCGCGTGCTCGCGTTCGAGTCCGGCGCCGACGACTTCCTCGCGAAGCCCTTCTACCCGCCGGAGCTCGGCGCGCGCATCGCCGCGGTGCTGCGCGGCTTCGCCGCGCGCGGCGACGACGTGCCGGCGATCGACGACGCGTCGTCGCGCGCGGCGATCCGGCTCGACCCGCGCAGCGGCCGCGTGTGGGTGCAGGGTCGCCGCGTCGACCTGACGCCGCGCGAGGTCGAGCTGCTGGCCGTCCTCGTCGACCACGCCGGGCGCGTGGTGCGGCGCGGCCAGCTCGTCGCGCGGCTGTGGGGTGAACGCGCCCCGCAGAGCGAGCGCGCGATCGACGCGCACGTCAAGAGCATCCGCCGCAAGCTGGGGCCGGCGCGCGACTCGATCCAGACGGTGCGCGGCGTCGGCTACCGGCTCTCGGAGGACGCCGTCTCCGCGCCGGCGGGCGCGTTCATCGAAACGTAACCGTTCCGACGAATTCGGCCCCATGGGGAGCTGGTAGACTCCGGCGCGCCTCCTCGAACCCCGAACGCGCAGGTCCTCCCCGGCCCATGTTTCGCTCCGTCGAGCCCGGCGCCGAGCGCGCCCCGTCACTCCCGGCTGCCCGCTACCTGAACCGCGAGGTCACCTGGCTCGACTTCGATGCGCGCGTGCTCGCGCTCGCCGAGGACGAGGCGCTGCCGCTGCTCGAACGCGTGAAGTTCCTCGCGATCTCGAGCCGCAACCTCGACCACTTCTTCCAGGTGCGCGTCGCCGGGCTGAAGACCCAGATGGCCGCCGGCGTCGACGCGCGCTCGATCGACGACAAGACGGCCGCCGAGCAGCTCGCCGAGATCCGCCCGCTCGTGCTCTCGCTGGTGGAGCGACAGGACGCCCTGCTGCGCAAGGATCTCGCGCCGCGACTGCGCGACCTCGGCCTGCCGCTGCAGCTCTGGGACGACCTCGGCCCGCACGAGCGCGCCGAGCTGTCGCGCCTGTTCGACAGCAGGATCTTCCCGGTGCTGACGCCGCTGTCGGTCGACCCGGCGCACCCGTTCCCGTACATCTCGAACCTGTCGCTGAACCTCGCCGTCGTCGTGCGAGACCCCGACACCCAGGTGCACCGCTTCGCGCGCATCAAGGTGCCGCCGCTCTTTCCGCGCTGGGTCGACCTGCCGGGCGGCGGCTTCCTGCCGGTCGAGCAGCTGATCGCTGCGCACGCCCCGGCGCTCTTCCCGGGCATGGAGATCGTCTCGTGCAGCCCGTTCCGCGTCACGCGCGACGCCGACCTCGCGCTCGACGAGACCGACGCCGAGGACCTGCTCGAGGCGGTCGAGAGTGGGCTGAAGCGCCGGCTGCGCACGAACGTCGCGGTGCGCCTCGAGGTGCCGGACGCCATGTCCCGGCGCGTCCGCGAGCTGCTGCTCGCCGAGCTCGAGCTCGCCGACGAGGATCTCTACGTGACGCGCGAGCTGCTGGATCCGGGCTCGCTGTGGGAGATCCACGGCCACGGTCCGGCCGACGCGAAGCGCGCGGTGCACGTCCCGGCGACGCCGCCGGCCTTCACCGCCGACGACGGCCCGCAGGATCTCTTCGAGTCGATCCGCGACGGCGACGTGCTCGTGCACCACCCCTACGAGTCCTTCGCCGACTCCTTCGAGGCCTTCCTCGCACAGGCGGCCGAGGACCCGACGGTGCTCGCGATCAAGCACACGCTCTACCGCACCTCCGGCGTCGAGAACACGCTCGTGCGCAACCTGATCGAGGCCGCCGAGGCCGGCAAGCAGGTAGTGACGCTCGTCGAGCTGACGGCGCGCTTCGACGAGCAGGCGAACATCAAGCTCGCGCGCGCGCTCGAGGAGGCCGGCGTGCACGTCGTCTACGGCGTCGTCGGCCTGAAGTCGCACTGCAAGGTCACGCTCGTCGTGCGCGCCGAGGACGCGGGCATCCGGCGCTACGTGCACGTCGGCACCGGCAACTACAACCCGCAGACGGCGCGCTCCTACGAGGACCTCGGGCTCTTCAGCTGCTCCGACGCGCTCGCCGCCGACGCGACCGAGCTCTTCAATCACCTGACCGGCTGCAGCAAGCGGCACGCGTACCGCAAGCTGCTCGTCGCACCGGGCACGCTGCGCCGGCGCCTGCTCGACGAGATCGAGCGCGAGCGGCGCGCTCCCGACGGCCGCATCCTGATCAAGGTCAACGGCCTCGCCGACCCTGCGCTGATCGACGCGCTCTACGACGCCTCGCGCAGCGGAACGCGAGTCGACCTGATCGTCCGCGGCACCTGCTGCCTGCGCCCCGGGGTCCGGGGGCTGTCGGAGACGATCCGCGTGCGCTCGATCGTCGGCCCCTTCCTCGAGCACTCGCGCATCTACCGCTTCGGCAGCGCCGCGCGCGGCGGGAGCCCCTACGTCCGCTCGGCAGACCAGAAGCCGGGCAACCACCACGCCCGCGGCGAGGT